>JANMJC010000339.1:0-2565 GCA_031371185.1 Paracoccaceae bacterium
CCGCGCTCGCGGAAGGCCCGCGCGCCGAAGGGGCGACCCTGGGCGTGCAGGTCTTTGCACCACCCGGAGCCGAACCCCTGACGGATGATGCGCTGAAGCCCTTCGCGGGGCTGGCCGGCCTTGCGCGCGCCCTGAACAAGGACCCGAGCTGAGCCTTCGGGCCGGCGGGGCGCGGGTCTGGCGGGCGCGTTTTGAAAAAAGGGGCCGCAAGGGGTTGCCATCGCCCCCAAAACCAGTATGTTCCGCGCCTCATTCGGGGGTTTTCGGACGGGGTTGCACCTGACCGGCAAATCGCTGAAATCATAGAAATAACAGGGGCATGTCCCCCAACATATCGAGATCGAGACATGGCTGTCCCTCAGAACCGAGTCACCCGTTCCAAGCGCGACATGCGTCGTGCACATGACGCATTGGTTGCCGGCAATCCCACCGATTGCAGCAATTGCGGCGAGTTGAAGCGCCCGCACCATGTGTGCCCGTCCTGCGGCCACTACGATGCACGCGAAGTTGTTGCCGTGTCCAAGGGCGTCGCGATCGACGAGGATGCGGCCTGAGCCGCGCCTTTTGTCGCACAACCGTTAAATGAACAGCGGACCGACAGCGGCACCCTTGGCGGCTGACCAGCCGATCACGATTTCAGTGGATTGCATGGGCGGTGACCGTGGCCCCAGTGCCGTGGTCGCCGGCCTTTTCATTTCTGCCGATGCCCATCCCGCCGCGCGTTTCGTGCTGAACGGCGATGAGGCGATCATCCACCCGCTTCTGGGCAAGCGCCCCGATCTTGCCGACCGGATCACGGTCGTTCACGCCGACCGGGTGGTGACAATGGACGACAAGCCCAGCCAGGTCATGCGCCACGGCATGGGCACCTCGATGTGGTCCACCATCGAAGCGGTGAAATCCGGGCAGGCCGCCGTGGCGGTCAGTTGCGGCAATACCGGCGCGCTGATGGCCGTCAGCATGATCCGTCTGCGCAAGCTGCCCGGCGTGGCACGCCCCGCCATCGCCTGCTTCTGGCCCTCGCGCAATCCCGGCGGCTTCAACGTGATGCTGGACGTCGGCGCCGACATCAAGGCCGACGCCGATGACCTGATGCAATACGCCATGATGGGGGCCTCCTATGCCCGCAACGCGCTTGGCCTGACCCGGCCGCGCGTGGGCTTGCTGAATGTCGGCACCGAAGAGCACAAGGGCTCAGCCGAATTGAAGCTGGCGCAAGAGTTGTTGCAGGCGAACGCCGGGGCGGGCGATTACGACTATGTCGGCTTTGTCGAGGGCAGCGATATTCCGTCGAACCGCGTCGACGTGATCGTGACCGATGGTTTCACCGGCAATATCGCGCTGAAAACCGGCGAGGGCACGGCGCGGCTGGTGTCGGAATTCCTGCGCGCGACGCTGTCGTCGACGATCTGGGCCAAGCTGGGCTATCTGCTCGCGCGCCGCGCCTTTGGCCGGCTTGGTGAAAAGATGGACCCGCGCCGGGTGAATGGCGGGGTGTTTCTGGGCCTGAACGGCACGGTTGTGAAATCCCACGGCGGGGCCGATGAAACCGGCGTGGCCGCCGCCATCGGTCTGGCCATTCGTCTGGCGCAGGCCGGATTTCTGGAACGGCTTGCAGCGCGGGTTGCATCTGCCAGGGCCTCGGGGCAGGATGCCCCGGGGAGCACAGGGAGCAAGTAATCCGCAATGACATTGCGCGCCGTAGTCCGGGGCGTCGGGCATTATTTGCCCGCCCGCGTGGTTGAAAATGCCGAATTCGTCAACTGGATCGACACCTCGGACGAATGGATCCGCACCCGCTCGGGGATCGAGCGGCGGCATTTCGCTGCCGAGGGTGAAACCACGTCGATGCTGGCCACCCAAGCCGCCCTTGCCGCCCTTGCCGATGCGGGAATGCAGGTGGACGAGATCGACGCCATCGTGCTGGCCACCTCGACCGCCGATCTGACCTTCCCGTCAGCGGCGACCATGGTGCAGCAAAATCTTGGCATGACGCGCGGTTTTGCCTTTGACCTGCAGGCGGTTTGCGCGGGCTACGTCTATGCTCTGACCACGGCCAACGCGCTGATCGTGGCGGGTCAGGCCAATTGCGTGCTGGTGATCGGGGCGGAAACATTCTCCAAGCTGATGGACTGGACCGACCGCACCACAAGTGTATTGTTTGGCGACGGGGCAGGCGCGCTGATCCTGCAAGGGCAGGAACAGCCGGGCCTGAAGACCGATCGGGGGATCCTCGCCAGCGATCTGAACAGCGATGGCCAGTACAAGGGCCTGTTGTACGTCGATGGCGGGGTCAGTACGGGCACGACCGGACATCTGCGCATGGAAGGCAAGGAAGTTTTCCGCCATGCCATTGAAAAGCTGGCGGAAACGGCGCATCACGCGCTGGAGAAGGCCGGGATGACCAGCGAAGACGTCGACTGGATCGTGCCGCATCAGGCCAATATCCGCATCATCGAAGGCACCGCCAAGCGCATGCAGGTGCCGATGGACCGCGTGATCGTGACGGTGCAGGACCACGGCAACACCTCGGCGGCGTCGATTCCGCTGGCGATCTCGGTGGGC
>JANMJC010000367.1:0-1817 GCA_031371185.1 Paracoccaceae bacterium
CTTCATCGCCATCAACCTGATCTGAACACCTGAACCGACTGAACCTTAACCACAACTCCAGGGACGCACCAAATGCAGTACATGATCCTGATCTATAACGACCCCGCCCGCGAGCCCGCCTATGGCACCCCGGCTTTCGACCAGATGATGGGGGGCTTTTTCGCGCTGAATCAACAGATGAAGGACGATGGCACCATGCGCGGGGGCGAGGCGCTGAAAGGCGTCGAGACCGCCACCTCGCTGCGCATCAAGGCGGGCCGCGTCGAAACCATGGACGGCCCCTTTGCCGAAACCCGTGAACATCTGGGCGGCTACTACATCGTCGAAGTGCCCGACCTTGACGCCGCGCTGAAATATGCGGCCATGGTCCCGTCGGCCCATTTCGGCACCATCGAGGTCCGTCCGCTGATGGATTACAACCCGACCGGGAACTGACAAAATGACTCACGCCGCCTCTCGTGCCGCAGCCATCACCGCCGAACTGACACGGGTGATGCGGGCGGACCGGGGGCGGCTTCTGTCTGTCCTGACCGTGCAGTTTCGCAACGTCTCGCTGGCCGAAGATGTCCTGCAAGAGGCGATGATGTCGGCCCTGACGCATTGGGGCCGCACCGGCCTTCCCGCCTCGCCGCAGGGCTGGCTGTTGCAGGTGGCCCGGCGCAAGGCGATCGACCGCCTGCGACAGACCGCGCGGGCCACGCGCAATACCGCAGAGCTTGTCCTGCTTGCCGCCGAAGAGGCGGAACCGGAACCCGACATGATCCCCGACGAACGCCTGCGCCTGATCTTTGCCTGCTGCCATCCCGCGCTGGAGCCGAAATCCCGCGTGGCGATGACGCTTCGCACCCTTGGCGGGCTGTCAACCACGGCGATTGCGGCGGCTTTTCTGGACGCGGAAGCCACGATGGGCCAGCGCCTGTCGCGCGCCAAGGCCAAGATTGCGGCGGCGGGCATCCCCTTTGTCGTGCCCGGCCCCGAGGATTGGCCCGAAAGGCTGAATTCGGTCCTGACGGTGGTCTATCTGATCTTCACCACCGGCTATGCGAACGGCGCCGTGCAGGGTCTGGATCTGTGCGAAGAGGCGTTGTTTCTGGCCCGGCTTCTGGCGCAGCTGCGCCCCGGGGACCCCGAGATCGAGGCCTGTCTTGCCCTGATCCTGTTGACCCATGCCCGCAAGGACGCCCGCCAGTCGGCGCAGGGGGCCACGATCGCGCTGATGGATCAGGACCGCGGCCTGTGGGATGCCGACCTGATGGCGCAGGGTCTGCCGTTGGTTGAACAGGCGCTGCGCCGGGGCCGCCCGGGCCCGTTCCAGATCAAGGCCGCGATTGCCGCCTGCCACATGCAGGGGCCGGGATCGGATTGGGCGCAGATCGCCCGGCTTTACACGGCTTTGCTGCGCTTTGAGCCGACCCCGGTGGTTGCGTTGAACCACGCCGTGGCCCTGGCCGAATCCCTTGGACCCGAGGTTGGCCTGCGGGCCCTGCAGCCGCTGGCCGATTCGTTGCAAGAGTATCAGCCGTTTCATGCAGCACGCGCCGATCTGTCGGCGCGCACCGGCAACATCGATCAGGCGCTGGCCGCCTATGGGCGGGCGATGAATCTGTCGTCCAACGCCGCCGATACGGCCTTTTTGCGACAGCGGATGAACCGGTTGCTGACCTAGCGGTCATCACGCCCTTTCCCACAACCAAAAAAAAGGCCGAGCATTACGCTCGGCCAAGTCCAACAGGGAGGTATGATGGCAAGAGATCGCTCGATCACCATCATGCAGCCAACTTAGGCAGTCGGGGGGCAAACCGCAATCGCAACCAAGC
>JANMJC010000397.1:0-1747 GCA_031371185.1 Paracoccaceae bacterium
TTGCACTGCCATGTCGATGCCCAAGGTTTGCAGGCCGTGCCAAACGTCCCACCGGTTCGCGGGCAGAGCGGCC
This sequence comes from Paracoccaceae bacterium, assembly GCA_031371185.1. Taxonomy (GTDB): domain Bacteria; phylum Pseudomonadota; class Alphaproteobacteria; order Rhodobacterales; family Rhodobacteraceae; genus CAIYZT01. Next base: position 74 of record JANMJC010000397.1, read on the forward strand.
ACGGCAAATTCGGCCGCAATCCCCGGGTCCAGCCAGATCGCATCGCCCCCGCCCCAGGCATTGCGCAGCGCCTCAACCGTTGCCCGGTCCAGAACGGGGGTTTCGGGGTTGGTCAGAAGGCTGACAATGAACATGGACGGCGCTCCGGACGGTCGCTTTGGGGCTGTGATGCGCCGCTTTACGCCCCTTTTTGCGCTTGCACCACCCCGGAGCGTCGCCTATACGCCGCCTTGGGACACCCTTCCCCAACGAAGGGCATTTATCTGTGAGGATACCATGGCTGATCTGATCGCCCCGGCTTTGCGCCCGGCAAACCCCCGTTTTTCGTCGGGGCCCTGCGCCAAAATCCCCCAATTCTCGCTGGACATGCTGTCGGACGCGCCCTTGGGCCGCAGCCACCGCGCCGCTGTCGGAAAGGCCAAGCTGAAACAGGCGATCGACCTGACGCGCGACATTCTGGGCGTTCCGGCCGACTACCGCATCGGCATCGTCCCCGGGTCCGACACGGGTGCGGTTGAAATGGCGATGTGGTCGCTTTTGGGGGCACGCCCGGTTGAAATGCTGGCCTGGGAGTCGTTCGGCGAGGGTTGGGTGACGGATGTCGTCAAGCAGTTGAAGCTGGACGCAAAGGTCAAGATCGCGCCCTACGGCCAGATCGTTGATCTGGGATCGGTCGATTTCAACTCTGACGTGGTGTTCACCTGGAACGGCACCACCTCGGGCTGTCGACTGCCCGACGCCAAGGACATTCCCTCCGACCGCCAGGGCCTGACCATCTGCGACGCCACCTCGGCCGCTTTCGCGATGGATCTGGACTGGGCGAAACTGGATGTCACCACGTTTTCCTGGCAAAAGGTGCTGGGCGGCGAGGGGGCGCATGGCATGATCATCCTGTCGCCCCGCGCGGTCGAACGGCTGGAGAGTTATACCCCCGCCTGGCCGCTGCCGAAGATTTTCCGCATGACGTCGAAGGGCAAGCTGACCGAAGGCATTTTCCTGGGCGAGACGATCAACACGCCCTCGATGCTGGCGGTCGAAGACTACCTTGTGGCGCTGAAATGGGCGCAGTCGGTGGGCGGGCTGGCGGGACTTGTGGGCCGCGCTGCCGCCAATGCCCAGGTGGTCTGGGATTTCTGCGCGCAGAACCCCTGGCTGCAGAATCTGGCCGCGACGCCCGAAATCGCCTCGACCACATCTGTCTGCCTGAAGTTCAACGACGCGCGGATCAAGGAGGGCGAAGGCTTTGCCAAAGCCGTCGCCAAAAGGCTGGAAAAGGCCGGGGTCGCCTATGACATCGGTGCGTACCGCGACGCGCCGGCGGGCCTGCGCATCTGGTGCGGATCGACGGTTGAAACCGCCGACGTTGCCGCGCTGATGCCGTGGATCGCCCATGCGTTTCACGCCGAAATCGCCGCGCAAGTTTAAGCGGGTCGGGGCAGGCCCCGACCTATGTAGGCTGGGGTTCACCCCGGCATTTGTCCAACATTCGCAAAAGGATACCCGCCATGGCCCCCCGCGTTCTCGTTTCCGATGAGCTTTCCGAAACCGCCGTCCAGATTTTCCGCGACCGCGGGATCGAGGTCGACTACCTGCCCAAACTTGGCAAGGACAAGGACAAGCTGGCCGAGGTGATTGGCCAATACGACGGCCTTGCGATCCGGTCCGCCACCAAGG
>JANMJC010000466.1:0-1988 GCA_031371185.1 Paracoccaceae bacterium
CGCTTTACGAGCAGGGCAATGCCGAGTTCATCGAACAGTCCGGCATCGGGATGCGGTTCAAGGACTTTCTTGCCAAAGGGTCCGTTCCGGCCCTGCTGCGCGGCTGTGCGGACAAGCTTGCAAAGCTGGTCGCGGGGGTTCCCACGCTGGACAGTCTGCTGAGCATCCAGCAGGTTGCGCCCGGTCACCAGCGCCGCGCTGCCGCCGCCGGGCACTGACCGCCGGAACTGCGGCGGCCCCGATCTGCGCGGGTCAATCCGTCCCTTCCGGACGGGATCAAAGCCTGCGCATCCAGAATTGAAGCGGTTTTTCGGTTTCCGCGCTGTCGCCCAGATCCTTCCACGAAAACCGCGCCATGACCCCGGGCAGGGGGGCATAACCGCGCCCGGCCCAGAAGGCATCGTTGGTGCGCCAGGTCTGCGGGCGCAGCCGATGGTCGGCCCCGCGCGCAAGCGAACAAAAGGCGACATGGGTACGCCCCAGGGTGCGGGCATGCGCCTCGCGCAGGTCAAAGAAGCGGTGCCCCAGACCCTGACCGCGATAGGCCGGAAGCAGCACCGACTCAGGCCCGTACAGGATGGTTTCAACCGGCAGCCCGATCTGCTTCAGGGGCGCCGAAAACGCCTCGGCATTGTCCTCCATCCGGGTCGAGGTTGACGCCCCCACCAGAATGCCCGCGTCAAAGGCCCCGACCAAAAGCGCGCCCGGCGTGTCCCGATAGGTTTTCAGGTATTCGCGCTCGTATTCCAGTCTGCCGTCGTACAGATAGGGCCAATCGCGGAAGATCGCGATGCGCAGCCGCGCGACGTCGTCCAGATGCGCGATCAGTTCGGCCCCCACAAGCGCGCGGACCTCAACCATTTTGCACCTGCGAAATCCGGTCGGCCGGAAAGAAGCCGGTCGTCCCGTGGGGGATCCGGCGCTTTTTCACGCGGAAAGTCCGGCCCGCAGGTCGCAGCCCGGCATCGGAGCGCGGGGATCGGCACTGCACCATGGCCCTGGCCGCGCCGAACGGGTCAGTGGCACCATCCGCCGCGCCCTTATCCTGCGACAGTTCAAGCCGCGCTTGGGTTGCGGGGTCGCAACAGGCGGCCAAGGTCCTCTTGCCTGACCGCATCGCCGCCCTGGTCACGAATCTGGGGAAGGCCGGGTGCCGGGGGGCGCGCATTCCGGTCGCATCGCCGGCGGTGCGGGCCGCGCAACAGGCCGCTGCGGTGCTTTCGGCATGGGCACGGAACATCTGGACCTCCGGTTCGACCTGACGCCTTGTGTCACGGCCTGACCCTGAGGTCAAAGCCGGGAAGGGCGCGGCAAATGCGATGCTGCGCCCCCGTTTCGCCCGCGCCCTGCCTGTCAGCCTGCCGCAACCCCGACCGGCGGGCCGAAGCGGTCAAGGATATGGGCGCGGATCTGATCGCGCGCCTGCCGATAGGCGGCCAGCTTGGCCTCGCGCGTTTCGCCGATCGCGGTCGGGTCCAGGATCGGCCAGTAGGCCACCTCCAGATGATAGGGCCGGGTCAGGTCCAACGCGCGCCTCTGGCTGATGGGCGACAGGGCGATGATCATGTCGAACTGCCCCAGATCATCGCCCAGATCGCGCATCTCGTCGAAGGAACGGGACCGGTGCCGCGCCAGCTCCACCCCGATCTCGGCGCAGACCGCCACGGAAAATCCGTCGATCTCCATGTCGTTGGTCACGCCCGCCGATTGCACATAGGTCGCCTGACCGTAGAATTTCTTCATCATGCCCTCGGCCATGGGCGAGCGGACGGCATTGTGATCGCAGCAAAACAGCACGGCCTGGGGCAGCTTTGTCATCATCAACCCCAATGCAGGACGCAGATCAGCGTGAACAGGCGGCGCGCGGTGTCGATGTCGACCACTGCCTTGCCGTCCAGCCGTTCCTGCAACACCCGCGCGCCTTCGTTGTGAATGCCGCGCCGGGCCATGTCGATGGCTTCGATCCGGGCGGGGGGCAGGCGTTTGAC
>JANMJC010000479.1:0-1844 GCA_031371185.1 Paracoccaceae bacterium
GCAGGGCCGTCAAGGCCGGTCTTGCCATGCACATGTTCGGCCGTGACCAGCTTGCGCACCAGGGGGCGGTCGCAGCCGGCAAAGACCCGCATCTCGGGGCGCCCGGCCAGTTCGCAGATGATCCGCGTGTTGCGCGTGGTCAGGGGCAAGGGCACGTTGCCCGCCACCGAACAGATGCCCAGCACCTGCAATTCCGGGCTGGCGAGCGCCAGAAGGATGGCAAAGGCGTCGTCCTGCCCCGGATCGGTGTCAATGATGATCTTGCGCGGTGTCATGGGGTTCTCCTGTCGCCCCCTTGTCGCAAAGCCTGACCAAAGGGTCAAGAAAAACGGAGCCCGAAGGCCCCGTTTTGCAGCCAAATCGCGCGTCCGATCAGCCGTCGAAATCCACCGTCTCGATCAGCTTCAACGCCTCGGGGCGCAGTTTGGCCAGATCGGCCAGCCCGATCGCGTCGGGGGTGAAATCGCCCCAGCTTTGCACCAGCGCCGAGCGTTCGACCCCCGGCTTGACCGGAAATTCGTGGTTGGTTTCGGCATAGATCTTTTGCGCCTCGTCCGAGGCCAGCCATTCCATCAGCTTCAGGGCCGCGTCGTGGTTAGGGGCGGCCTTTGTCATGGCGATGCCCGAGATGTTCATATGGGTGCCGCCGCCTTCGAAGACCGGGAACAGGATGCGCACCGAATTGGCCCATTCGGCCTGTTCGGGGTCGGCGAGCATCTGGCCGATGTAATAGGTGTTGCCGATGGCGATGTCGCATTCGCCCGCCCAGATCGCCTTGACCTGATCGCGGTCGCCACCTTCGGGCTTGCGCGCGAGGTTGGCCTTGACGCCCTCCAGCCAGGCCGTCGTCGCCTCGGCCCCGTGGTGGGCCAGCACCGCCGCCGTCAGCGCGACGTTGTAGTCATTGGTGCCCGAGCGGGTGCAGATCCGGCCCTTCCACTTGTCGGTGGCCAGATCCTCGTAGGTCGTCACTTCGCCGTCCGCCACGCGGTCCTTGCTGGCGTAAACGATGCGGGCACGGGTGGTCAGCCCGAACCACTGATTGCCGGGGTCGCGGTATTCCGCCGGGATATTCGCCGTCAGTACGGCCGAATCCACGGCCTGCGTCACGCCCGCATCCACGATTTCGGTCAGGCGCGCGATATCGACCGTCAGCACCAGATCGGCAGGCGAGCGGTCGCCCTCGGCCACCAGACGTTCGGTCATGCCCTTGTCGACAAAGGCCACGTTGACCGCGATGCCGGTTTCGGCGGTGAAGGCGTCGATCAAAGGCTGGATCAACTCGGGTTGGCGGTGGGAATAGATGTTCACCTCTTCGGCCCACAGCGGCAGGGCCGAGGTGGCAAGGGCGAGGGCAAGGATCGTGCGGCGCATAAGGTTAGTCCTTTAGTCAGGAATTATGCCTTCTTTGACCGCAAGTCGCGGCGGGTGTCAATATCCTGACTAAAAGATATGGGTATTATCTTGCCGGGGTCGCCGCATCCGCGTCACCCGCCCTATCGGCCTTCTCCTCGGCCTTGGCGCGGTTCCACAGCGCATCCATCTCGGCCAGATCCGATTGGGCGGGGCTTTTGCCCGCCTCGGCCAGCCAATCCTCGATCCGGGCAAAGCGGCGGCTGAATTTGGCATTGGCCGCGCGCAGGGCGGCCTCTGGATCGACCTCCAGATGACGCGCCAGATTGGCCATGACGAACAAAAGATCGCCAAATTCCTCGTGCACCTCGGCCTGGGTCAGGCGGGCCCGGGCTTCCACCAACTCGCCGGCCTCTTCGGCGATCTTGGCCACGACCTCTGCGGTCGATGGCCAGTCGAACCCGACCCGGGCGGCGCGGGCCTGCAGCTTG
>JANMJC010000493.1:0-8213 GCA_031371185.1 Paracoccaceae bacterium
GGCAACCCCATCGCGATGATGCTGCCGCCGGGGGCCACGCCCGAGGATATCGCACAGCTGACCGCGCTGTACGGGCTGGACAAGCCGCTGGCCGCGCAGTTCTGGATCTGGGCGGGCGGCGTCCTGCACGGCGATTTCGGGACCTCGATCACCACGCGCCAGCCGGTGCTGGCCCTCGTGCTCGGGCGGCTGCCGGCCACGCTGGAGTTGTCGGTGATGGCCTTGGTCATCGCCATCCTGCTGGGGGGCACAGCGGCGCTGGTCGGCACGGCGCGGCGCGGCACGCGGGTCGAGGGGGCGATCGACGTGGCCAACGGCATCGCCCTGTCGGTGCCCGATTTCCTCTGGGGGCTGGTGCTGATGCTGGGGTTCGGGGTGCTGATCCCGGTGTTCCACATCTCGGGCCGGGTCACGCCGTCGCTGGACCTGCCGTTCACGACGAATTTCTACCTGACCGAAAGTGTCGTGCGTCTGCGCTTCGATCTGTGGGCCGACATCGCGGCCCACATGTTCATGCCTGCGGTGGCGCTGGCCATCCCCTTGGCCGCGATCATCGGGCAGTTGCTGAAGCAAAGCCTGAAAGAGACCATGCATCTGGATTATGTGACGCTTGCGCGGACCAAGGGCTATTCCGAGCGCCATGTCATCACGCGCGAGGCCCTGCCCAACGCGATCCTGCCGACCCTGACGCTGGTCGGGGTGCAGTTCACCTTCCTGATCGGGGGCACGGTGATCATCGAGCGGCTGTTCAGCTATGAAGGGCTTGGCAACATGGCGATTGATGCGGTGATCAACCGCGACCTGCCGTTGATTCAAGGCATCGTGATCCTGTTCGCGGTGATCTTTACCGGGGTCAACCTGGTGGTGGACCTGACCTATGCCGCGCTGAACCCCAGGCTTCGCCATGGCTGATGCGCGGGGCAGGGTGCGGCACCGGGCAGGGGCGCGGCTGTGGCTGTCGGGGCTGTGGCTGGGCGCCCTGGGGTTGGCGGCGCTGCTGGCGCCGTGGATTTCGCCGCAGGACCCCCTGGCGCAGGATCTGTTTCTGGGCCGTCTGCCGCCGTTCTGGATGCAGGGGTCCGAGCCGGGATTCTATCTGGGCACCGACAGTCTGGGCCGCGACGTTCTTAGCCGCATCCTGCACGGTGGGCGGGTGGCGCTGATCGTGGCGCTGGTCGCGGGCACGCTGACCTGCGTGGTGGGGGCCAGCCTGGGGCTGATGGCGGGGTTCCTGCGCGGCTGGGTCGATGTCGCGATCTCGCGGCTGATCGACATCTGGATGGCCTTTCCGCCGGTGCTGTTTTCGATCCTGCTGATCGCGGTTCTGGGGCCGGGGCTGTTTTCGATCATCCTGGCCATCGTGGTGATCGACTGGACGCGCTTTGCCCGTGTGGTGCGCGCCGAGGCCATGGCGCAGGGTGCCATGGACTATGTCGCCAGCGCCCGGGTCGCCGGACGCGGCCGCGTCTCCACGATGGTGGTCGAGATCCTGCCCAACGTCCTGCCCACCATCGTGGTGCTGTTCACGCTGGAAATGGGCATCTCGGTGATCGTCGAGGCGATCCTGTCGTTCGTGAACCTGTCGATCGCCACCGACGATCCGACCTGGGGCGGCATGATCGCCGAGGGCCGTACCAGCATTCATCAGGCCTGGTGGGTGATCGTGTTTCCGCTGATCACCCTGTTCCTGACCGTCCTGTCCTTTTCCCAACTGGGCGAGGGGTTGAAGGACCGATTTGACCCGGTGCTGCGATGAGTTACCTGAAGATCACCAATCTGTCGGCCCGGCTGGCGGGGTCGGACACCCGCATTTTGCGCGATGTCAGCCTGTCTGTGGACCGGGGCCAGGTGCATGGGCTGGTGGGCGAAAGCGGGGCCGGCAAGTCGATGATCGGCAAGGCGGTGCTGGGCATTCTGCCGCGCTCGGTCGAGATCCCGTCGGGGTCGATCGAGTTGGACGGGGTCGACCTGTTGCAACTTGCGCCCGCCGAGCGGCGGCGGCGGATCGGGGCCTCTTGCGCGCTGATCCCGCAAGACCCGTTGACCGCGCTGAACCCCTCGCGCCGGATCGGGGGCCAGATCACCGACCGGCTGGTGGATATTCTGGGCTGGGACCGGGCGCGCGCCGATGCGCGGGCGCTGGAGATTCTGGGCGAGGTGCAGATCGCTGACCCCGCGCGGGTGCTGCGGTGCTATCCGCATGAATTGTCGGGGGGGATGCGGCAGCGCATCCTGATCGCCTCGGCCTTTGCGGCGGAACCAAAGCTGATCGTGGCGGACGAGCCGACAACGGCGCTGGATGTGACGGTGCAAAAGCAGATCCTGAAGCTGATCGCGGCGATGCAGGCCCGGCATGGCACGGCGCTGTTGTTCGTGACGCATGATCTGGGGGTGGTGTCCAAGGTCTGCGGGTCCTTGTCGGTGTTGTATGGCGGGCTGGTGGTGGAAGAGACCGGCGTGCGAGACTTCTTTGCCGCGCCGCGCCATTCCTATTCGCGCGCCCTGCTGGCCGCGACACCGAAGTACACCGATCCCCTGGCCAGTCTGGTGCCGGTGCCCGACGCGGTCATTGCGGCGGCACAGGCGCAGGTCGCGGCGGCCGACCGGCGGTGGCCCGCTCGCGCCGAACGGTGGCCACATGGCTGATCTGTTTGCGGTCGAAGACCTGCGGCTGTCGTTGCCGGACATGACGCGCAAGCCCCTGATCGGGGCCGCACCCCGCATCGAGATCCTGAAAGGCCTGAGCTTCACCCTGCCCAGGGGCGAAATTCTGGGCATCGTCGGGGGGTCGGGGTCGGGCAAGTCGACGCTTGGCCGGGCGATGGTGCGGCTGCTGCAGCCCACGGGCGGGGCGGTCCGCTTTGACGGGCAGGACATCACCCATCTGACCGAGGCGGCGCTGCGCCCCCTCAGGCGGCGCTTCCAGATGATCTTTCAGGACCCGATGAGCAGTCTGAACCCGCGTCACCGGGTGGGGCAACTGGTGGCAGCCCCGCTGCGCCTGCATGGGGTCGACGGAGCCGACCGGCTGGCGGCGCAGGCGCTGGACCATGTCGGCCTGTCGCGTGACTTTGCCCGGCGCTATCCGCAGGAACTTTCGGGCGGGCAGCGGCAAAGGGTGGGCATCGCGCGGGCCATCGCCCTGCGTCCCGAATTCATTCTGGCCGATGAAATCGTGTCGGGGCTGGATGTGTCGTCGCAGGCGCAGGTCCTGAACCTTCTGGAGGCGCTGGTCAAGGATCTGGGACTGACGCTGGCCTTCATCAGCCATGACCTGTCGGTGATCCGCCGCCTTTGTTCGCGCGTCATCGTCCTGCATCAGGGGGTTATCGTCGAAAATGCCGCCACGGCGCAGGTTTTCGCCAATCCGCAGGCGTCCTATACCCAAGAGTTGCTTGACGCGATCCCGTTGCCCGACCCCGATCAGATCTGGACCTGAAGCGAAAGGACCGGGAATCCCCACGGGGTGCTACGGGCAGGGGCGGTTTCCATCGCGAGGGCCCCTCGCGAAAATCAGGGTGCCTTTGCCAGACAGGCCTGTCCCGAGCCCTGGGGACCGCCGCCTTGGGACCGGGGCGGATGAAGGGTCCGGGATCGGTGAAAACACGGCCCTGACCGTCTGAACCCCGGCGCATGTGTGGACCTTCGCCGCCCGTGCGCCGCAAGGGACCGGGTCTTGACGTCGCCCCCGGCACCCTCGACCCCGACGCAACTGCCCCTTGCCGGTTGCAAGGACGCTGACACACCAGAGACCTCCCCATCGGCGACCCGTTGCAACCCGGACGGTGGCTGTCGTAGGGTCTGACGCAGGCGCGCCCCTGCAAGGCAAGGAGACCCGATGCGGCTGGCCATACTGACCGACATTCACGCCAACCGCGAAGCGTTTCAGGCCGTGCTGGCGGATCTCGCCCCGCGCAGCATCGACCGCGTCGTTCTGTTGGGCGATGTCGTGGGCTATGGGCCGGACCCCGGGATTTGCTGCGACATGGCCGCCGATCTGGTGGCCAAGGGGGCGCTCGCGGTGCGCGGCAACCACGATCAGGCCATTTCAACGCCCGATCCGGGGTTCAGCAAGACCGCTTTGGCCGCGATCGACTGGACCCGCCCGCGCTTGTCCACGGCGCAGGCGGCATTCCTGACCGCCCTGCCGATGCAGGCGCGGCTGGACGATCTGTTGTTCGTTCACGCCTCGCCGCAAGACCCGGGTGGCTGGATCTATATCGACAGCGAGCAGATGGCAGTGGGCGCTTTCAGGGCGGTGCGCGACCGGGTGATCTTTTGCGGCCATGTTCATGTGCCGCAACTGTATTCGATGGCGCTGTGGGGCACGGTGCAAGAGATGCGCATTCCGATCGCCCGCGAATTGCCGCTGATCCGCTCGCGCCGCTGGCTGTGCGTCGTGGGGGCCGTGGGCCAGCCGCGTGATGGCAACCCGGGCGCGGGCTATGCGATCTATGATCAGGCAACGGGAGAGTTGGGCCTGCGCCGCGTGCCCTATGACTGCGGGGCCACGGCGGCCAAGGTGCGGGCGGCCGGGCTGCCCGAACGTCTGGCGACAAGGCTGTTGAGCGGGGATTGAATGGCGACGCGACTTCGCCCGCAACCGGGCCTGCAGATTGACGGATTCACCCTGGGCGAAAAGCTGCATCAGGGCGGCTTTGCGTCGATCTGGGACGTGACGCACCCGGACCACGCCCTGCCCATGGTCATGAAAGTGCCCACGATCCTGGACGGCTATGACGGCCCCACCATCGTGGGGTTCGAGGTTGAACAGATGATCATGCCGCGTCTGTCCGGCCCGCATGTGCCGCTTGTGCTGGGGCAGGGCGACTTTGCGGTTCTGCCCTATATCGTGGTCGAAAGGATCCCCGGCGGGTCGATGTATCTGCGCTTCAAGCAGGCGCCCTTGCCGCTGTCTGACCTGGTCGAGTTGGCCGCCCTCATGGCCACCGCCCTGCATGCCCTGCACAAGCAGGGCGTCATTCATTTTGACCTGAAGCCGGACAACTTTCTGCAACGCCCGACCGGCGAGATGGTGCTGATCGACTTCGGCCTGTCGCACCACGAGGCGCTGCCCGATCTTCTGGCCGAGGAATTCACCATTCCGATGGGCACCTTCCCCTATATCGCCCCCGAGCAATACCTGAAGGTCCGCAACGACTTGCGGTCTGATATCTTTGCACTTGGCGCGATGATGTACGAAATGGCGACCGGCAGGATGCCCTTTGGCGTGCCTGAAACCCTGAAGGCGGTGGGCAAACGGCTGTGGAGCGATCCCGTGCCGCCGCGCCTGTCGCGCCCCGATCTGCCGGAATGGCTGCAAGAGGTCATCCTGCGCGCGTTGGAGGTGGACCCGGCCCGGCGCTATCAGTCGGCAGCCCAGATGTTGTACGACCTGCAACACCCCGCCCAGATCCGGCTGACCGAACGCGGGCGCCGCACCGCTGCCCAAGGCTTCTGGGCGCGGTGGAAAAAGCGCCGGGCGATGCGCGGGGTCAAGGGTTTTGGCGCGCCGCCCTCGATGGGGGCGCAGATTGCCCGGGCCCCGGTGCTGATGGTGTCGGTCGATCTGTCGCCGGATCAAGAGGCGCTGTCGCGGGCGATCCTGACCTCGGTCAAGCGGATGCTGGTGATCCTGCCCGAGGCGCGGGTGGCCTGTGTCAACGTGATCCGGGCGGCGCGGATCGGGTTGGACCAGACCACCGATGATCAGGGCAACAACCTGCATGTCAGCCGGCTTCTGGCGTTGCGCGCCTGGTCCGAAGGGCTGGACCTGCCCGAGGGGTTGCTGACCTTCTCCGTGCTGGAAGGGTCTGACCCGGGCCAGGTTCTGATCGACCATGCCACGCACACCCATGTGGATCACATCCTGATGGGCGCGCGCGGCCATTCCGGCAGCCGGCGCTTTCTGGGGTCGGTGTCCTCGAAGGTGGTGGCGGAAGCGCCCTGTTCGGTCACGGTGATCCGCCTGCCCGCAACCCGCGATGCAGAGGAGGGGGCCAGATGAGCCTGCAGGATTTCTTCGTTCCCGGCCCCCATGATGACGGCGATCCGGTGACCGGGCATTATTACGAAGTGGCCTCGGGCGACCGGACCCGCGCCCAGGTCTGGATCTATTCCGATGCGCTGTCGTATCGGCCCGGGCAGGTGCTGCGCCTGCACGGCATGTCAAGCGCGGCCTCGGCGCGGCTGGAGATTGCCCGCGACGCCCTGGTGCCGCAGGTGGTGGTGCAGACCGACATTGCCACGGAATTTGCCGAAACCCCCGCCGATGCGTCAATCACCGGCTGTGGCTGGCCGCAGGTCTTTGCGCTGACGATCCCGGCAGATTGGGCCTCGGGGGTCTATATCGTCACGGTGAGCGTGCCCGGCCACCAATCCAAGGGGATGTTCGTGCTGCGCGCGGCGCAACCGGCCGCAAAGATCGCCATGGTTCTGGCGACCGGCACCTGGTGCGCTTACAACGATTGGGGCGGGTCGAACCACTATCAGGGGCTTTACGGCCCGGCAGGCGGCGATTTCGCGCCGCAGGTGTCCATCTTGCGCCCCTGGGCCAAGGGTTTTGTGGAATGGCCCGCTGACGCGCCCCGCATCCCCCACGCCTCGCCCCTGCTGTCGCGTCCGCGCTATCCGCATATGGACTATGCCCGCGCCAAGGGGATTTCCAAGAAATACGCCTCCTCGGGCTGGGCGGCGTTCGAGCGGCCCTTTGCCCTGTGGTGCGGGGGGCAGGGGATTGCGTTGGACTACATGACCCAGCACGACCTGCACGCCGATGCCGGGGCGCTGGCAGGATACGCCCGCGCGCTGATCGTGGGGCATGATGAATACTGGTCCTGGGAGATGCGTGACCATCTGGAGGATTGGCTGGACGGCGGCGGACAGTTGGCGCGCTTTGGCGGCAATTTCTTTTGGCAGACGCGCCTGTCAGACGATCTGACGGTTCAGACCTGCTACAAGTCCGAGGCCGAAAAAGCCGATCCGCTGGCCGCGACCAACCGGCTGACCAGCTATTGGGATCATCCGGCAGTCGGCCGTCCGGCGGTGGCGACCCTGGGGCTGACCGGGTCGATGGGGGTCTATGCCGGATGGAGCCGCTGCGCCGCCCATGGCTCGGGCGGGTTCGCGGTGTACCGCCCGGACCATTGGGCGCTGGCGGGCACCGGGCTGGGCTATGGCGACGTGCTGGGGGCGGCCTCGAAGATTTTCGGCTACGAGGTGGACGGGATTGATTTCACCATGACCCATGGCCTGCCCTTCGCGGCCCCGGATACCGGATTGCAGGGCGCGCTGACCATTCTGGCTCTGTCGCCCGCCACCACCCTGTCGCATTCGACCGGCCCGCAGGATGCCGATCCCTTCATCGGCGCGCTGGACGCCGAAGAGGTGGCGCTGAAGATTTACGGCGGGCTGGACGCCGCGTCGTTTGGCCGGGCGTCGCGCGGCAACGGCTGCATGGCGGACTATCGGCGCGGCGCCGGGGCGGTATTCAACGCGGGGTCCTGCGAATGGGTGGCGGGGCTGATCGCGCGCGAACGGCCCGTGGAACAGGTGACGCGCAATGTGCTGGTCGGGGACTGGCCGGGGGCCGAAGGATAGGGGGGGCTTCGCCCCCCTCTCGCGCTGACGCGCTGCCCCCAGAGGATATTTGGATCAAAGTGAAGGGGGCGGTGCCAGCGAGGTCCGGGTCCGGCGCCGATGGCTGCCGCGTCGCAGGGGGGCTGGGACTGGGTCAAAAGGCGCCAAGAACGGCCGCCAGGTTGCCGCCCAGTTCGGGGCACAGATAGCCGCCTTCCTGCACGATCACCGAGGGCAGGTTCAGCGCCGCCACGGCGCGGCCGATCTGGTGAAAGCCCGGCGTCGTCACTTTCAGCCCGGCAAAGGGATCGCCTTCGAAGGCGTCAAGTCCAAGGGCAAGCACCAGCGTGTCGGCCCCCCACAGGGTCAGGGCGGTCATGGCCCGATCAAGCGCCGCCAGAAAGCCCGCATCGCCGGTGCCCCGTTCCAGACACAGGTTCAGGTTGGCGCCGATGCCTTCGCCCATGCCGCGTTCGTCGGGATAGCCCCAGAAGAAGGGGTAGAAGCGTTCGGGATGGACGTGAAGCGAGATCGTCAGCACATCGGGGCGGGCGTAGAAGATCCCCTGCGTGCCGTTGCCGTGGTGCAGGTCGACGTCAAGGATCGCCACGCGGCGGCCCGCCTTGGTCAGGCGT
>JANMJC010000506.1:0-2418 GCA_031371185.1 Paracoccaceae bacterium
GAGTGGTGGAAACGTCCGGCGGGTTTTCGGCCTGAAACGGGCGTCGGCCGGGTCTTGGCTTGGCTGTCTTGGCCACCGTCTCCCACAAAAGACGCTCTTCCGCATTCAGGTGCCGCCGTCGCATGTCAAAAGCTGCCCGCATCGACCATGGCATAGGCACGGTCGATCGGCACCAGCAGCAGCATCCGGCCCGCATCGCGGATTGCCCCGGCGGCGAGACCCGCATCGGGCCCGGTGCCAAAGAAGATGTCGGCACGTTGCGCGCCCTTGATCGCGCCGCCGGTGTCCTGTGCGATCATCAGACGCAGCATCGGGTCGCGGCCTTCCTTTTCCAGCCAGACGGGCGTGCCCAAGGCCACGAACTCGGGGTCGATGGCAATTGAGCGCAGCGTGGTGATCGAGCGGCCCATCGCGCCGATGGGCCCGGCTTCGGGGGGCAGATCATCCAGACGGCGGAAGAAGACGTAGGACGGGTTCACATTCAGCAAGGATTCCGCCATGTCGGGGTGGCGCCGGACGAAGGCGCGGATCCCTTCGGCCGAAACCTGATCGGCGCGCATCAGGCCGCGCGCCACCAGATCATTGCCCAAAGAGCGATAGGGATGGCCGTTGCGCCCGGCATATCCCACCCGGATGACCGAACCACCCGGCAGCTTGATCCGGCCAGAGCCCTGGATTTGCAGGAAAAACGCATCAACCGGATCGTCAACCCAGGCGATCTCCAGCCCGCGGCCGCGCAGGATGCCGCGTTCGATGGTGGCGCGGTCGTGCCAGGTCATGCCGTCCTTCAATTCGGGCGGGCGACGGTAGATCGGCCAGGCAAAGCGCGCGGTGCGGGTTTCGGACCCGTTCAGTTCGGGTTCGAAATAGCCGGTGAACAGGGCGGGCGGCGTGCCCACCAGAACCGGGCGGAAGAACATCTCGAAGAACGACTTCGCGGCGGCGGGGCTGACGGCGGCTTCCTGGGCAAAGGCGCAGACCGGCTGCCATTCCGGAGACTTCAACAGATCGCAGGTGACCAGAAAGCTGTTCAGTGCCGCAAGATGATCGTCGTCCTGCCAGCCCTGAAGGTCCTGAAATGTCAGCAGCCGGGTGTCGGCGCGCAGCGGCCCCGCCATCAGCGCCAGCCCCAGACAAAGGGCAAGGGGGGCAAGGCAGGGCGCGCGCCGCATGGCAAGGGTCAGTCGCCGGTGGCGGCCAGTTGCCAGTTGGGGTCCGCGGCCCCGATCTGACGCTCGAATGTCCAGGTGTCGCGCTGGCGCTTGATCGCCGTCGGGCTGCCTTCAACCACTTCGCCCGCCTTGTTGCGCACGACAACGGTCTGCTCGCCCAGAAAGCGCACGGTCAGTTCGGCAAAGCGGCTGACGGTGTCGAACTTGGCCTCTTCCAGTGCCATTTCGCTGATGCCGGCGAACTTTGCTTCAAAGGTCAGTCCCTTGGCTTCGCGGTCGGCAATCGCGGCCCCGAAGCTTTCTTCGACATCCGAGGTCAGGAAGGGACGGATGCGGTCAAGCTCGGCGTTCTGAAACGCCATCAGGATCATCTCGTAGGCGCCGCGCGCGCCCCCCAGAAATTCGGTGACCGAAAAGGCGGGTTCCAGTTTCTTGATCTCGGCCAGGGCCAGCGCCGAGGTCGAGCCGGCCGGCACATGGTCGGTGATGTCGGCGTCGCCCGTCGACCCCGACACGGCGGTGTCAACCAGCCGCGGACGGACGCTGTCCTGGGGAACGGGAGGCTTTTCGAAACCGTCTCGCGTGCCCAGGACCGAGCGCAGCTTCAGGATCAGGAAGATCGCGATCCCGGCAAGGACAAGGAGTTGCAGAAAGGAAGAGCTCATGCAGGGCCTCGGTCAGGTGAAAAGGTGGTAGAATTGAAACGCTGCTCCTATGTAGGGGCTGGGGGGGCACAAGTCCACCTTGGGAACCGAAATGAAAGAGCGGGGCGCGGCAATGAAGCTGCTTGCGGGGATCGTGATCTTGTCGATCATCGAGATTTCCTTGTTTGTCACGGTGGGCGGCTGGCTGACGCTGTGGCCCACCCTGGCGATCGTGGTGGGAACGGCGGTAGCCGGGGTGATGCTGCTGCGCAAGCAGGGGGCCCATCTTTTGCGCAACGCGCCGCGCCAGATGACGGCCCTGCGCGACCCGATTGCGCCGCTGGCGCAGGGAATGCTGATTGCCGTCGCCGGGGTTCTGCTGATCCTTCCGGGCTTTTTTTCCGACACGCTGGGCCTGATCCTGCTGGTGCCCCCGGTGCGCCACGGGATCATCTGGCTGGCCCGGACGCGGATCGCCGACAAGACCGCGGCGAGGTTTCACGGCATCCGGAACCCCAGGTCTGCGACTTATCGCCCGGACGAAGCTGTCATCGAGGGCGAATTTTTCGAAAACCCCGAAGCGGGGCCGGAAAAACCCAAGG
>JANMJC010000541.1:0-2265 GCA_031371185.1 Paracoccaceae bacterium
TATTGGCTTCGACAGTCAGGCGCACCAGAGACCCCAGAAGGCCGTCGATCCCCTCGCCCACCACGACATGCGCGGGGGTCACACCGTGATGGGCGGCGATGGCGGATTTGAGGTCGTGGTTTTCAGGGTCGCCGTACATCCAGACCTCGGCTGCGGCGGCCTGCATCGCGGCAACGGCATGGGGCGAGGGACCGAAAAGCGATTCGTTGGCCCCAAGGCGGGCCCGAAAGGCGCGCCCCCTTGCGCGTTCCTGCGTCTCGGGGCCGACAAAGGGCACCGTTTCGGGCAGCGCGGCGGCAAGCGGGGTCAGGAAGCGGGTCATCGGCGCAACCTGCCAGCGCGGCCTGTGCGGCGCAAGGGCCAGATCGCGGTCGGTCTTTGCGCGGCCGTCAGTCGCGCAGGAATCGCTTGCGGGCCTCTTCCGCGATGGCCTGCTTCATCAAGGTTTCCGAAAGTGCCGCGATGACGGCGCGGCGCGCATCGGGGTCGGTCAGCCTGGCGAGGTGGTCGCGCAGCTTCTGCGCCTGCTTTTTCAGCACGATCTCTTCGGGAAGCACGCCGGCCTCGGCCATGATGCGAAAGCCCATGGCATCGCCTGCGGACACGAAGGCATCGGCACTGCGGTCGGGCAGGGGTTTGCCTTCACCCGCGAGGCCCTGCAACTGGCCGGTGGCGCGGGCGCGGGCGATCTGGCGTTCGGCGAGTTTGTTCAACCAGGACATCGGGCATTCCTTTGCCCTTTGGATATGGGGCGCGTTGCGGGCAAAGGAAAGGGGGCATCGCGCCCCCCCCCTCTCTTTGCCCCAGAGGCGTACACTCCCCGGCGCGGGATGCTTCGGAACAGATCAACCCGCGAGGGCGGGCCCGTTCAGCCGATTTCGCCAAGGCGGGTCAGGGCGGCGCGCAGTTTGCCCGCTTCCTCCTCGCGCAGCGCCAGGTTGGTGCGGGCCTCGTCCACCACCTCTTCGGGGGCAGAGGCCGCGAAGTTGGGGTTGGTCAGGCGGCCGTTCAGCCCGCCGATTTCGCGGGCCAGCTTGTCCAAAGCCTTGGTCAGCCGTGATTTTTCCTCGGCAATGTCGATCAGGCCCGCAAGCGGGATCGCGAAAATGGCACCCGGAGCCGCAAGGGTGATCGAGCCTTTGGGGGCGGGGCCTTCCGACAGGCTGTCGATCCTTGCAAGACGGCGGATCAGGGCCTCGTTCCGGGCCCAGCACGCCCGGGCCGCGTCAGAGAGACTGGTGGCGACGATGTCGATCTTCAGACCCACCGGGACGTGGACCTGCGCGCGGGCCGAGCGCACCTCGTCAATCAGGGTAGTGACCCAGGTCATCTCGGCCTCGGCCCGCGCATCGATCAGATCGGGGCCATGGACGGGCCAATCCTGATGCACCAGAAGGCTGGCGCGGGTGCCGGTGGTGGACCACAGCTCTTCGGTGATGAAGGGCATGAAAGGGTGCAGAAGGATCATGCACTGATCCAGCACCCAGGCCATGGTGGCGCGCGTCTCGGCGGCGTGGTCGCCGTCGAACAGCGGCTTGGCAAATTCGACATACCAGTCGCAGACGCGGCCCCAGACAAATTTGTACAGCGCGTCGGCGGCGGTGTCGAAGCGGTAGGCGGCTAGCGCTTCGTTCACCTCGGTCAGGGTCTTGGCGGTCTCGCCGATGATCCACAGGTTGGCGGTCTGGGTGGCGGCTGGCGGGCTGGCTTGGGTCTTGTGCCCCTCCCAGACGCCATTCATTTCGGCAAAGCGGGCTGCGTTCCACAGCTTGGTGCCAAAGTTGCGGTAGCCCGCGATGCGGGCGGGGTCGTATTTCAAGACGCCCCCCATCGAGGCCATTGCGGCATTGGTAAAGCGCAGCGCATCGGCGCCGAATTCGTTGATGGCGTCCAGCGGGTCGACGACATTGCCGAGGGATTTGGACATTTTCTTGCCCTTGGCGTCGCGCACAAGGCCGTGCAGATAGACGTCTTTGAACGGCACCTCGCCCACCACGGCCAGCTGCATCATCATCATCCGCGCGACCCAGAAAAAGATGATGTCGGAACCGGTGATCAGGGCAGAGGTGGGGAAATAGGTCTGCAATTCCGGGGTGTTGTCGGGCCATCCCAAGGTGCCGATGGGCCAGAGGCCGGAGGAGAACCAGGTGTCGAGGACGTCTGGATCGCTTTTTATTCCGATGGAAGTTAGACTTCCTTTTGTCCGACCAACGGCCGGATTGCGCCCTGGTAACGCGGAATTTTCATCCCATACAAAGACTTCTA
>JANMJC010000545.1:0-7317 GCA_031371185.1 Paracoccaceae bacterium
GTCGCGCGACCTGGGCCTGCCCGACAGGCCGAGCGGATGGCCGCGCTGCGGGAAACCGCGATTGTGGCCGACACCGGCCAGCCTTCGGACGACGCGCGGTTTGCGGTCGCCATCGCCGGCTTTGGCCAGTTGCTGACGGGCGCGAAATATACCGGCGACTGGGGCTGGGACCGCGCCATCGACCTTGCCCTGTCAGCGCGCGGGGAGGACCCGTTCGGCTATCGCATCGAGGCGGTCAACCTGATGCGGCTGGCGCAGGGCCTGTCGGGTGGCTGATTTCCTGGCGCCTGGGGCACGCTTGGCCCGACGCCGCCTGTCAAAAGGCCCGGGCCTTGCGGTCCGGGCCATCAGCGCCGTCTGGTGCGGTCAAGAACGGCAGGTCAGATCCGGGCGGTCAGATCCGCGCGGTCTGCGGGGCCTGATGTTCGACCGCTTTCACCTGAAGATCGTTGGCGCGGGCAATTTCGATGCGGCGCGGCTTCAGGGCTTCGGGGGTTTCGCGCTGGAGGTCGATGTGCAGCATGCCGTTTTCATGGGCCGCGCCCACGACCTTGACGTGATCGGCCAGAGCAAAGCGGCGTTCAAAGGCGCGCATCGCTATGCCCTTGTGCAGATAGGTCCGCTCGGGCGTCTCTTCGACGCGGCGGGCGGCGACAAACAAGCTTCCGTCGCGCACTTCGACCGTCAACTCGTCAGCGGCAAAACCGGCCACGGCGATCGAGATGCGATAGGCATCTTCGGCGGTCTTTTCGATGTTGTAGGGCGGATAGGTGGGCTGCGGGGCGTCGGCGGTCAGAACGCGGTCCATCAGGTCAGCGATCCGGTCAAATCCGACGGTGGCGCGGTACAGGGGGGCGAAATCAAGGTTACGCATGGTCATCCTCTTTCAAAGCGATGTGTCTTTGCGCTCCGGAGGTCCCGAAACGCATGCCGCCTCCCGTTCGGGCAAGGCGGCCTTGGTGTCGCCGGACCCGTCATGGCGCCCGTCGACATCGCAGAAATGGGATCGGTTTTGCGGGTTTTCAAGCCCCTCAGGGCTTGGGTGACGGCTGAATGAATTTGGCCCTGCCGCCCAATCCCCCCGACAGGATCGAGACGTTGTCGACCTCGGGCGCATTCCCTTGGACGTTGTCCAACTGGGCCATCAGACCCGGCAGCAACTTGTCGACCGCCACAGCCAGCGAGACCGGATCCTTTCCCAGCATCGCCTTGGCCGAGATCACCGACACGATCCGCGGCGCCACCCCCGACACGTCGAACACCGGCGCGCCGGATGCGCCGAAATCCACCGCGCAGCTGAGAACCGACACCGAGGGCGCCTGTTCCAGCACCGAGCAGGTCTGCTGGATCGACGGCGCCTCCGAGCGGTCCTGTGCATAGGACACCACGCCGACGCTGTCTTGCTTGTGCGGCTCGTCCGAGGTTTCGAAGGGTATGATCGAGGGCACCCGAACCGGCTGGTCCAGACGCAACAGCGCCAGATCAAAGGCGACCCGGTCCAGCTGATCGGCGCCCGAATAGATGTAGTCGGGCGGCGACACGGCGGCTGTCACGTTGCGATAGGCCTCGGCACGGCCATTGCGCAGACCGGCCAGAAAGCGGAACTGGTCGATCGGCACCCGCGCTCCGGTTTCGCGGTCAAACAGGCAATGCGCAGCGGTCAGCACCAGTTGCGGCGCGATCAGCGTGGCGGTGCAAAAGCCGTGATGCCCCAGATCCAGCCGCCCCACGGCCTCCCAGCCCTTGGCGTCATCGCTGGTCTGCAGGGTGACCAGCCCGCTTTCCTGAGCGCTCAGCGCGGCCGGGCCCGCGATCAGGCTCAGGACCGCCAGACACAGGGCGACAGGAACGGTTGTGGGGCGCATGCAATCCTCCGGTGGGGACTTGGGTAACGTGGCACTGCGGCGAATCTTTGGCAAAGGGCAAGATCGACGCCGCGCATTACAGGTCCGGCGGCAAGGCGGCAGGCCGGGGCCCGCCCGTGGCCCAATCCAGCAGTTCGACCGTGTGGACCACCGGCACCTTTGTTCCCGCCGCGATCTGGGTCATGCAGCCGATGTTGCCGGCGGCGATGATCCGGGGCGATCTGGCCTCCAGCGTCGTGACCTTGCGACGGCGCAACTCGGTCGCAATCGCGGGCTGCATCAGGTTGTAGATGCCCGCCGACCCACAGCACAAGTGGCTGTCCAGCGGTTCCACCACCGTGAAACCGGCCTGTTTCAACAGGTCCTTGGGCGCGGACTTCACCTTTTGGCCATGCTGCAGCGAACAGGCGGCGTGGTAGGCCACCGTCAGTCCGGATCGGTGCGGCAAATCCTGCGGCAGGCCGATCTCGGCGAGGAATTCGGTGATGTCGCGGGTCAGGGCCGCCACCTCGCGCGCCTGAGGCTCCAGCGCCTCGCCCGCGAACAGATGACCATAGTCCTTGACCGTCGTGCCGCATCCCGAGGTGTTGATGATGATCGCATCCAGCCCCCCGGCCGTTTCGGCCAGAAAGGCGGCGATATTGGCCGCCGCAAAGCCGCGGGCCTGCGCCTCGCGGCCCATGTGGTGCACCAGCGCGCCACAGCAGCCCATGCCGCGCGGCACCACCACCTCGACCCCAAGGCGGGTCAAAAGGCGGATGGTCGCATCGTTTATATCGGTGTTCAGCGCCTTTTGCGCGCAGCCGGTCATCAGCGCAACCCGGGCACGGCGCGGAGGGATGGCGGCAAAGGTTTGCGGATCATCGTTGCGGCTGACCGCAGGCAAGCGGCGCGGGGCCATGGCCAGCATCGCGCGCAGCCGGGCATCGGGCAGAAGGCGCGCAAAGGGCCGGGCCAGCCGGGCGGCCATCAGCGCCAGACGGAACCGCGTCGGATAGGGCAGGATCCGGGCCAGCATGCCGCGCAAAAGGCGGTCCATCAACGGGCGCTTGTAGGTGGCGTCGATATGGGCGCGGGCCTGATCGATCAGATGCATATAGTCCACCCCCGAAGGGCAGGTCGTGGTGCAGGCCAGACAGGACAGGCAGCGGTCGATGTGAAGAACGGTGCGGGCATCGGCGGGGCGGCCCTGCTCCAGCATGTCCTTGATCAGATAGATGCGGCCGCGCGGGCTGTCCAACTCGTCGCCCAGCACCTGATAGCTGGGGCAGGTCGCGGTGCACATGCCGCAATGCACGCAACTGCGCAGGATCCTGTTGGCCTCGGCCACCTTGGGGTCTTGCAACTGGGTGTCGCTGAAGAAGGTTTGCATCAGCCCATGATCCCCCGGTTGAAAAGCGCCCTTGGGTCGAATTTCGCGCGCAGGGCGGCGGTCAGGGCGGCGACCCCGGGGGGGGCGGGCGGAAAGACCGGCAGCCCTGGGGCGCCCTGCAACAGGGTCGCATGGCCCCGGATCGGCCCCAACAGCGCGCGCAGATCGGTTCCGGGCGGAACCCGCGCCCAGATCAGCCCGCCTCCCCAGTCCAGCAGCGTCGTCGCCCCCTCCGGCATCCGCGCCAACAGGGCGGGCGCGGTCGAGGGTTGTACCGAAAGCCGCCACAGATCGCCCGCAACCCCGGCCAGCGGGGTGACGTCGCGCACCGATCGCCACAGCGCCCCGGGGTCGGCAGAGATCGAGATCTCGGCCCCCTGCCCCGCGAAAAGCGCCGTCAGCCGTTGCGTGCGATAGGCGACCGAGGTTTCGAAGCCCTCGATCCGCAGATGGGTTTCCCGGGTGTCCGGCAAATGCGCCGCCCCCGTGATTTCATAGGGTGAGCCCAGGGCGCGCGACATGTCGTCAACTGCCTGCGCCAGGCTTTGCCCATGCAGGCACAGGCTGGCCACCGACTGCGGCGCGGGCAGCAGTTTGAACGCCACCTCGGACAGCACACCCAGGGTGCCATGCGCCCCCGCCATCAGTTTCACCAGATCCAGACCGGTGACATTCTTCATCACCCGCCCGCCCGACTTGATCGCCGTGCCATGCCCGTCGACCAAGCGCAGCCCGATCAGATGGTCGCGGGCCGCCCCCGATTGCACCCGGCGCGGACCCGAGGCATTGGCCGCCGCGACCCCGCCAAGCGTCGACTGCCCCTGACGGCCCAGCAAGGCGCGCAGATCGGGCGGCTCGAAGGCCAGTCGCTGACCCTCGGCGGCCAAGGTGGCCTGCACTTGGTCAAGCGGCGTGCCCGCCCCGGCCACCAGCGTCAGCGCGCCGGGTTCATACAAACGGATGCCGGTCAGCCCGGTCAGGTCCAGCGCGGCCCCGACGGACAGCGGCCCGCGCGTGCCCCCCCCCCGCAGGCTTAACGGGCCGCTCGCCGCCCGGATCATCTCTGCAAGTTCAGTTTCCGTCCCGGGCCGCATCTTGTTCCTTCATCTTGATCCAAATATCCATGGGCCGGTTCCGCCTTACCCGACGTTGCAAGAGGGGCCTTGCCCCGCCCTATCCCGCGCGCCGCCCCGCACTGGCCGCCAGCGGAAACACCTTGGCCGGGTTCAGCAACCACCCCGGATCGAAGACGTCCTTGACCCGCATCTGGCTTTCCAGATCGGCGGGCGAAAACTGCACCGACATCAGGTCGCGCTTTTCAACGCCGACGCCGTGTTCGCCGGTCAGACAGCCGCCGACCTCGACGCACAGGGTCAGGATAGCCGCCCCGAAAGCCTCGCAGCGTTCCAGATCGCCGGGCTTGTTGGCATCGTACAGGATCAGCGGGTGCATGTTGCCATCTCCGGCATGAAACACATTCGCGACGCGCAGGCCATAATCCGCGCTCATCTCGGAAATCCGGCGCAGGACCAGTGGCAGGGCCGAAACCGGAATTGTGCCGTCCAGACACATGTAATCGCCCAATTGCCCCATCGCGCCGAAGGCCGATTTCCGGCCCAGCCAGATGCGGGCCGTCTCCTCCGCAGAGGTGCTTTCACGGTAGGCCACCGGATGATGCCCGGCGGCGATGGCGCGGATGCGGGCCAGTTGGTCGTCGATCTCGGTGTCAGAGCCTTCGACCTCGATGATCAGCAGCGCCGCGCAGTCGGGATAGCCGGCATGGGCAAAGGCCTCGCAGGCCAGGATGGCCGGGCGGTCCATGAACTCGATGGCAACGGGCAGCACACCGGCCTTGATGATGTCGGCCACGCAGGCGCCCGCCCCCTCGTTGCTGTCGAACCCCATCAGCACCGGCCTTGCCCCTTCGGGTTTGGGCAGGATGCGCAGCCAGGCCTCGGTGACCACGGCCAACTGCCCTTCGGAGCCGCAGATCAGGCCCAGAAGGTCCAGACCCCCCGCGTCCGAGAAGGGGCCGCCAAGGGTCAGGGTGGTGCCGTCCATCAGGACCATGCGAACCCCCAGAAGATTGTTGGTCGTCACCCCGTATTTCAGGCAATGCGCCCCGCCGGAATTCATCGCGATGTTGCCGGCAATGGCGCAGGCCAGTTGGCTGGAGGGGTCGGGGGCGTAAAAGAAGCCCTCAGCTTCGACGGCGGCGGTCACCGACAGGTTGGTGCGACCGGTTTCGACATGAATGAAACGGTCGGCGGTGTTGATCTCGATCACCCGGGTCAGACGGGCGACGCCCAGAAGAACGCAATCGGCCGTGGGCAGCGCCCCCCCGGCCAGCGAAGTGCCCGCCCCGCGCGGCACCACAGGCACGCCAAGGCGGTGGCAGGTCTGCAGGACGGCGGCGACCTCGGCGGTGGTGCGTGGCAGGGTCACGGCCATCGGCGGGCAGCGGTAGGCCGACAATCCGTCGCATTCATAGACCCGCAGTTCGGTCGGATCGCTGATCAGCCCGCCCTCGGGCAGCACGGCGGCAAGGGCGGCCAGCACGGCGGGACGGTTGTTCAGGATCTGGCGGCTGACGGGGGGCATGTCCATTTGGGGTCTGGTCCTTGGGGGGGCGTGCAGGCGCGCCGGGTCCGATGGGACCTTGATCCGACCGTCAGGTCAAGGGAAATGGCCGATAAGCGCGGATCGGTCGCGGTCATTTCCGGTCCCCGTGCCGCGCGCCCCCACCCTCCTCGAGCCCTTCGGGCACCCTTCGGGTCGCGCAACGCGGCGCCCGCCGACGAGGAGGGCCGGCAGGCCCCGACGAGCGGCGGTCAGGCGCGCCTGCGGCGGCCTTCCACCAGCCAGGCCGCCACCATCAGCCCGGCCGCCGCCATAAGCGCCAGCCAGTCGGGCAACAGCGCCGTCACGCGCAACTCTTCGGTCTGATAGGCGCCGCGCGGCGTGATGCCGATCCAGCCGCGACCCGCCGCCGTGCGTCCTTCCTGCACCGCGCGGATATCGGGCGCGCCGTTTTCAAGGCGCACCACCCCGCCCCCGGTCGCGGCCAGAACCGGCGCCAGAACCGCATCACTCGCGATGGTGTCGACGAATTCCTTCGGCGCCGCCGGTCCCACTGCAATCACGCGCGCGAGGTCGCCCTGCTCCAGCCGGTACAACCCCATGTCGGGGGCGGCAAAGCGCTGTTCGAACCGACCCGGCGACACTTGCGGCATCGGCAGGCTCAGCGTGCTGCCATCGGGCCGCGTCACCACCAGATCGCCCGGCGGGGTGTCCTTGATGCTGCGTCGGGTGACCGTCACCTCGGCATTCGACACCGAGGCCGACAGCATTTCCTCCTCCAACTCGGGCTCTTTCAGCATCCAGTGCGCCAGACGGCGCAGCAGTTCCAACTGCGGCCCCCCGCCTTCGAACCCGCGCCCCCACAGCCACATGTGATCGGACGCCAGCACCGCGACGCGCCCCGCCTCGACCCGGTTCAACACCAAGAGCGGGCGGTCGCCGGGGCCCGACATCACCACCTGCCCCGCCGTGGCCGTCATCTCGACCAGCCGGAACCAGCGGCCCCAGCCGCCCTTCGGCGCCAGCGCTTCCAGCCCCTCGGTCACCGGGTGGCGGCGGCCCAGGTCGGTCAGGGCCGGGCGAAAGCCTTCGGACAGGATCCGCGCGGTCGGCTCGACCGGCAGGATCTCGGCCAGGGGCGTGCGCCACAGGCTGTCGACGGTGCCAAACTCGGGGCCCGCCGCCACCAGAACCGTGCCGCCGCTTTTGACATATTGCACCACATTGTCGATGTAGCTGAGCGGCAGGATCCCCCGCATCCGGTAGCGGTCAAAGATGATCAGGTCGAAATCCTTGATCTTTTCCACGAACAGTTCGCGCGTCGGAAAGGCGATCAGGGCCAGTTCCTCGACCGGGATGCCGTCCTGCTTTTCGGGCGGGCGCAGGATGGTGAAATGAACCAGATCGACCGAGGGGTCGGATTTCAGCAGGTTGCGCCAGACCCGTTCCCCGGGATGCGGCTCACCCGAGACCAACAGCACGCGCAGCCGGTCGCGCACG
>JANMJC010000588.1:0-19825 GCA_031371185.1 Paracoccaceae bacterium
GCCCGAGGCCTTGACCGGCACCTGAGGCGGAAACGGCCGGTCAGGCCTCGTCGTGCAGGATGTGCAGAAAGGCCGCGCCGAAACGGTCGACCTTCAGTTCGCCCATGCCCTGCACGCGCGCCAGATCGCCCAGATCGCGCGGGCGTCGTTCGGCGATATGGGCCAGCGTGGTGCGGGTGCAGGACAGGAACTTGCCGGTACCGTCGGCACCGCGCGACAGGGCGAGTTGCGCCTCGGCCAGCCGGTCAAACAGGCTGGCCGCCTCGCGCCCGGCCAGTTTCCTGCGGGCGGGATGCAGGTCTTGCGCCGGGGTGCCGGTCAGCACCGACAGAAAGGCCGCGCCGTAGGTTTCCAGTTTTTTCGCGCCGATCCCGGTGATCCCCATCATCGCATCCAGCGTTTGTGGGCGCCGTTCGGCCAATTCGATCAGGGTGCGGTCGGTGAAGATGATATAGGCCGGCACGCCCGCCGCTTCCGCGAGCGCCCGCCGTTTGGCCTTCAGCGCCGACAACAGGGCCGCGTCTTCCTCCGCGACCAGCGCCTTGACCACGGGGCCCGACCGCGCGGCCTCGATCGTGTCGCTGCGAAAGGTGATCCGCGCCGCGCCGCGCAACAGGGGACGCGCGGCCTCGGTCATGCGAAACGCCCCAGCCCGCGACACATCGGGACGGATCAGATCGGCCCCCATCATCTGCCGGAACACCGCCTGCCACTGCGCCTTTGACAGATCGCGCCCGACCGCAAAGGTCGGCAAAGCGTCGTGGCCGCGTTCGCGCATCTTGTCGGTCACCTGACCGGTCAGAATGTCGATCAGATGCCCCGCGCCAAAGCTTTCCCCGGTGCGCAGCATCGCCGACAGCGCCTTGCGAACCGCATCGGTGGCGTCAAAGGTCTTGGCCGGGCTGTCGCAGATATCGCAATTGCCGCAGGGCTCTGACGCCTCGCCGAAATAGGCCAACAGCTTTTGGCGGCGACAGGCAATCGCCTCGGCCAGACCCAAAAGCGCGTTCAGACGGGCGTGGTCGGCCTCTTTGCGGTCATCGGGGGCGGCGCCTTCGTCGATCTGCGACCGGCGCAGGCGGATATCCTCGGCGGCAAACAGCGTCAGGGTTTCGGCCGGCGCGCCGTCGCGCCCGCTGCGGCCAATCTCCTGATAGTAGGATTCGATGGACTTGGGCAGATCGGCATGGGCGACCCAACGGATATCGGGCTTGTCGATGCCCATGCCGAAGGCCACCGTCGCCACCACGATCAACCCGTCTTCCTGCTGAAACGCCCGTTCGACATCGCGCCGGACATCAGATTCCAGCCCGGCATGATAGGCCAAAGACGCGTGCCCCGCTTCGCGCAGCGCCTGAGCCAAGGTCTCGGTCTTGGCCCGCGACGCGCAATAGACGATGCCCGACTGCCCCTTTCGCGCCCGGGCAAAGGCCAGGATCTGGTCGCGCGGGCTGGACTTGGCGGCAAAGGCCAGATGGATGTTGGGCCGGTCAAAGCCGCGCAGGAAGCTGGCGGGTGCCACGCCGTCAAACAGCCGGGTGACAATCTCGGCGCGGGTCTCTTCGTCCGCCGTGGCGGTAAACGCTGCCACCGGCACGCCCAAGGCCCGGCGCAATTCGCCGATGCGCAGGTAGTCCGGGCGAAAGTCATGGCCCCATTGCGACACACAATGCGCCTCGTCCACCGCGATCATCGAGCACCCGGCGCGGCGCAGCAGCGCCGTGGTGCCCGGGTTGGCCAGCCGCTCGGGCGCGATGTACAACAGCTTCAGACTGCCGTCGTCAAGCGCGGCAAAGACCTCTTCGGTTTCCGTCTCGGTATTGCCCGAGGTCAGAGCCCCCGCCCCGACCCCCACTTCGCGCAGCGCCCGCACCTGATCGCGCATCAGGGCGATCAACGGTGAGATGACCACCGTCACCCCGGGCCGAAGCAGCGCAGGCAGTTGAAAACACAAGGACTTTCCGCCACCCGTCGGCATGATGGCGAGCGTGTTGCGCCCTTCAAGAACCGAGGTCGCGATTTCTTCCTGACCGGGCCGGAATTCGGTGAAACCGAAAACCTCGGCCAGGGGGCGTTGCATGGGGCCCATGGGCAGGGTTCAGCCGAAGGCCGCCATGTTGTTGTAAAGGATCACCCGCAGGGCATAAAGCGCGAACAGCACCACCAGCGGGGCAAGGTCGATCCCGCCCATCGCCGGCAAAAAGCGGCGGACCCGCGAATACACCGGGTTCAACAGGCGGTTCAGCGCGTACCAGATCTGTTGCACCAGCGGCTGGCGCAGGTTCAGAACCTGAAAGTTGATCAGCCATGACATGATGATATGGGCCAGAACCACCCATTTGGCGATGTCGAGCAGGGCAACGAGGATCTGGAAAAGCGAGGTCATGGGCGGCTCCGGTGAAGTGCCGGAACTAGGTACCGTGACCGGGGCGCAAGGGCAAGGGCGCCTGCCGCAGCGGGGGGGGCTTGACGCGCGGGCGCGGCAAAGGCAGGGCATTGCGAAACCCCGAGGTGCCCGATGTATCCCTATTTTCGCATGTGGTCCGAGTTGCGCAGGTTTCGCGCCGCCCCCGCACTTGGCCTGTTGGACACCCATATCAGCCGCCATCGCGTCTGGCCGCAGGACCTGGACCCCTGGCGCGAGTTGAACAACGGCCGCACCCTGACCCTGTTCGACCTGGGACGCATTCCGATGTCGGTGCGCATGGGGTTCGACCGGGTCGCCAAGGCCAACGGCTGGGGCATTACCGTGGCGGGCAATTCGACGCGCTACCGCAAGCGGGTGACGCTGTTCCAGACCCTGACGCAGAGAAGCCGCGTTCTGGGCTGGGATCACCGGTTCCTTTACATGGAGCAGAGTTTCTGGCGCGCGGGCGAATGCACGGCGGCGATGCTGCTGCGTTCGGCCTTCATCTCCAAATCCGGGATCGTCGATCCGGCCATGGTGGCCCACGCCCTGGGCCATGACCGCCCAAGCCCCGCCCTGCCCGACTGGGTGCAGGCCTGGATTGCCGCCGACCACCTTCGACCCTGGCCGCCGCTGGCCTGACGCGCGCCCTTGCCACCGCCCCCGGTTTCAGGCTTGATCGCCCAAAAGCAGAAACGGGGACGGGGACATGGCAACGCAACGGCAGCGCATCTGGGGTTGGTGGTTTTTCGACTGGGCCAGCCAGCCCTACAACACGCTGCTTCTGACCTTCATCTTCGGCCCCTATTTCGCCGAGATTGCCCGGGGCTATTACATGGGAACCGGGATGGAGGCCGAGGCCGCCAAGGCCGCCGCTCAGGCCTATTGGGGCTATGGGCTGACCATCACCTCGGTCATCGTCGCCCTTCTCGCCCCGATCCTTGGCGCCGTCGCGGACGGCACGGGCCGTCGGCTGATCTGGGTCTGGATCTTTTCGGGTTTTTACGTCGTCGGCGCCTATGGCCTTTGGTGGGTCAGCCCCGGGGGCGAGGCGGGGATGCTGTCCTGGGCGGTGTTTTTCTTTGGCCTGGGCTTCATCGGGATGGAGTTCACCACGATCTTCACCAACGCCCTGATGCCGTCCCTGACCGACAGCGACGATATCGGTCGCATTTCGGGCTATGGATTTGCCTTTGGCTATCTGGGGGGTCTGATCGCGCTGATCATCATGCTGTGCCTGTTCGCCGAAAGTGCGACCACCGGCAAGACCCTGATCGGCATCGACCCGCTGTTCGGGTTTGATTCCGAAGCGCGCGAGGGGACCCGCTTTGTCGGACCTTTTTCCGCCCTGTGGTACCTGCTGTTCATGATTCCGTTCTTTCTTTGGGTCAAGGAACCCCGGGGGTCGGGCGGGTCGCTCAATATCGGGGCGGCCTTGGGATCTCTGCGCGAGCTGATCGCCTCGCTGCGCTATCGCAAGTCGCTGTTTTATTATCTGCTGTCGTCGCTGGCCTACCGCGACGCGCTGAACGCGCTGTACGCCTTTGGCGGGGTCTATGCCTCGAACGTGCTGGACTGGTCGATCACCGCGATCGGCGTTTTCGGCATTCTTGGCGGCATCACCGCGATGATCTCGTCCTGGGTCGGTGGCAAACTGGATGCCAGCTATGGCCCCAAGCCGGTGATCAAATGGTCGATCATCGTGCTGATCCTGGTCTGCGCCGTGATTGTCGGTCTGGACCGGAACGGGTTGTGGGGCATTGCGCTGGACAGCGCCTCGAACACCCCCGACATCATCTTCTACATCTGCGGCGCGCTGATTGGCGCCGCGGGCGGACCGCTGCAGGCCGCCTCGCGCACGCTTCTGGTGCGCCACACCACGCCCGACCGCGCGACCGAGGCTTTTGGCCTGTTCGCCTTGTCGGGCAAGGTCGCCAGCTTCATCTCGCCCTTGTTGATCGCCGCCGTCTCGCAATTCAGCCAATCGGCGCGCATCGGCATTTCACCGGTAGTCTTTCTGTTCATTGTCGGGCTGATCCTGCTATCCTGGGTGAAACCCAAAGGCGAACAGGCCGCGACGTAGAAAATGAAAACCCGCATGATCCGAACTTTTCTGGTGGCGCTGGCCCTTGCCGCCCCCCTTCCCGCCCTGGCCGAACAAACCGCGGCCACGCTCTTTGCCGCACAAGACTTTCCCAGCCGCCAAGATCCGATGCCGATCGGGTCCTATGCGCGGGGCTGTGCGGCGGGGCTGGTGGAACTGCCCGAAACCGGCCCGACCTGGCAGGCCATGCGCCTGTCGCGGCACCGCAATTTCGGCCAGCCCACGACGATTGCCTTTCTGCAAGACCTGTCGGCCTTTGCCGCCACCCAGAAGGGCTGGAACGGTCTTTACATCGGGGATATCGGCAATCCGCGCGGTGGTCCGATGGATTCTGGTCATGCCAGCCACCAGATCGGGCTGGATGTGGACATCTGGCAATTGCCGGCCAAACGGCTGAACCTGAGCGCGGCCGAGCGCGAGAAGATTTCCTCGATCCCGGTCCGGTCGGAAGACCAGTTGTCGGTCACCAAGAACTGGACGCCGCAGAACCGCGAGATCATGAAGGCCGCCGCCCTTGATCCGCGCGTTGACCGCATTTTCGTGGCGGCCGCCGTCAAGATCGAGATGTGCCGGACCGCCAAGCCTTCGGACAGGAAATGGTTGCAAAAGATCCGGCCCGAAGCGGGGCACGACACCCATTTTCATGTGCGCCTGAAATGCCCCAAGGGTGCCACCCTGTGCGAAACCCAGAAACCGACCGTGTCCGAACTGTCCAAGGGCGGCGACGGCTGCGACGACACGCTGATGTATTGGGTGTCGGACGCCTATCTGCATCCCGAGAAGGTGCCCAAGCCGCCCAAAGCGACGCCGCCGCCGAAAAAGAAACATCCTCGCCAGTTCACGATGGCCGATCTGCCCAAGCAATGCGCCGCGGTCTTGGCCTCGCAGTAGCGGCAGCGCTGTGCCTGCCCGTCCTGTTGTTCGGCAGCACCGCGCCCAGCCCCGCCCGCGGATTTGTCGGCGCCTATGACCTGAAGCCTTTCGCGGCAGGTCTGGGCGGGTTTTCCGCCCTGTGGATCGCCCCGCAGGGCAATCGGCTGATCGCGCTGTCGGACCGCAGCTTTGCCGTGACCGGCCAGATCGGCCGCGACCCGCAGGGCCGGATCACGGGCGTCGCCCTGTCGGGCGCGATCGCCCTGCGGGGCCGCGACAACCGGAAATTGTCACCCGGCCAACTGGACAGCGAGGGTCTGGCCGTGGGCGCGAACGGCGCGATCTACATCTCGACCGAGGGCCCGGCCCGTGTCCTGCGCTATGAAAGCCTGGGCGGCGCCGGGCGGCAGATCGGCGCACCGGGCGATTTCGGCACCTTGCGGCCCAATGGCGCCCTTGAAAGTCTGGCGCTGGCCCCGGATGGCACGCTTTACACCCTGCCCGAAACCACGACGCGCGACACCGCCGCGTTTCCGCTGTTCCGTTACGACGGAACCGGGTGGAGCGTCTTTGCCCAGATCCCGCGCCAGGACCGTTTTCTGCCGGTCAGCGCCGACATCGGCCCTGACGGTCGCCTGTACCTGCTGTTCCGCTCTTTTGGCGGGTTTTCAGGCTTTGCCAGCCGCCTGCAGCGTATGGATCTGTCCGAGACCGGACTTGGCCCCGCCCAGACCCTGATCGAAACACCCTTTGGCCTGCACGACAATCTTGAAGGCCTGTCGGTGTGGCGCGACGCGAAAGGGCATCTGATCGCCACGATGATTGCCGACGACAACGAAAGCGTTTTCCAGACGACGGAACTGGTCGAATACCGACTGCCCGATTGACAGCCCGCTTCGGGCGGGTTACGCCGCCCACGCTCCCAATCCTGGGGGCCAAGTCTCCGCGACCTTGTAAAAAACGGATCAAACATGAAAACGCTTCTGCCCGGCATTCTTGCCATGGCCGTCCTTGTGGTGGCCTCGAACATTCTGGTGCAATTTCCCATCGGCCAATGGCTGACCTGGGGGGCCTTCACCTACCCGCTGACCTTTCTGGTCTCGGAACTGGTCAACCGCTTTCACGGGGTCGGCGCGGCGCGCCGCGTCGTGCTGGTCGGATTTGGTACCGGCCTTCTGTGTTCGCTGATCGGCACCCAGATCATCGGTGAATTCGGCCCGCTGGTCACCTTGCGCGTTGCCGCCGCTTCCGGTCTGGCCTTTCTGGTCAGCCAGATGCTGGATGTGAACCTCTTTGACCGCTTGCGCCGTAGCGCCTGGTGGCGCGCGCCCTTCCTGTCGGGGCTGATCGCCTCGTCCATCGACACGGCGATTTTCTTTACCCTCGCCTTTTCCGCCCTTTTCATCTGGATGGAGCCCACCAACGACGTGTCCTGGGCCACCGGCCCGGTGCCGCTTTTGGGGCTTGGCCCGATGGTGCCGCTCTGGGCCTCGCTGGCTCTGGCCGATCTTGGGGTCAAAGTGCTGGTCGATGTTTTCGCACTGATGCCATTTCGCCTGGCCATCGCAAAATTTGCAGCAAATGCTGTGTAAAAAGTTTTGACAAACACAAAATCTGTGTCAACCTCCCCCTATCGGCAACCCATTGAAAGGAGGTGATCCAGTGTCTAGAGTGATGTTGGAGAATTGCGTCGGGACAGTCATTCGGAAAGGGGATTCAGGGGCAACCCCTTGAAGTCACTGGAATGATTGGGCTTTGGACCTAACTGGCCCATCTCCTAGAAACTCGGGAAGGGTCGCCGCTATCGGCGACCCTTTCTCTTTTGCCGCAAGGCGGCTGGCCGGTCAGAATGCTGCAGATCACGGACACCCTTCAGATCGCCGATTGGGAGCTTTCGGAAAGCTTTGTCCGCGCTTCGGGGCCCGGCGGTCAGAACGTGAACAAGGTTTCGACCGCCGTCGAACTGCGGTTCGAGGCGGAACGCTCACCCCATCTGACCCCGCAGGTCAAGGCCCGTCTGAAAAAGCTGGCCGGACGGCGCTGGACGCTTGAAGGTGCGCTGGTGTTGCAGGTTGAGGACACCCGAAGTCAGGCGCAGAACCGCGAGATTGCCCGCGAACGCCTGGCGGAGCTGATCCGTGCCGCCCTGGTCGTTCCCAAACGCCGCATTGCCACCAAGCCGACCTTCGGCAGCCAACGCCGCCGCATCGCTGCCAAGGTTCAGCGTGGTGAGGTCAAGACGACGCGCGGCAAGATCACCGAGGGCGAGGAATGACGCTTCACCTCCTTGCGACCGAAGCCGCCGCATTGTGGAACGCCGTCCCGGTTCGCCTGATCCGAAACCGGGAAAATGCGGTCTTTGAAATTGCCGGGCCCGGGGGGCGCGCGGCGCTTCGCCTGCACCGTCAGGGCTATCAGAACGATGCCGCCATCCGGTCAGAACTGTGGTGGTGTGCGGCGCTTGCCGCCCAGGAAATCGCCGTGCCGGCCGCTTTGACCAACCGCAAGGGGGACCTCCTTGCCACCCTGTCCGACGGCTGCCGGGCCAGTGTCGTGTCCTGGGTCGAGGGGGAGGCTCTGGGCATCTCCGGCAAGCCGTTTGATCGCCCGCTGCCGCAGCTGCTGGACCAGCATCGCGCCCTTGGCCGCCTGATCGCCCGGGTTCATTCCGCCACCGACCGGCTGACCTTGCCCGCAGATTTCACCCGCCCCTCTTGGGATATCAACGGCCTTGTGGGCTCCAGCCCCTTCTGGGGCCGCTTCTGGGAACACCCCCACGCCACCCCGGAACAGCGGGCAACGCTGCGTCGGGCGCGCGGATTCCTGCGCGGGTCGCTGGAAGAACATCAAAGGCACGGCGGCGATTTCGGGCCGATCCACGCGGATGTCTTGCGGGAAAACATCCTTGTGAACGACCGGGCACTTTCGCTGATCGACTTTGACGACAGCGGGACCGGGTTTCGGCTGTACGATCTTGGCACGGCGCTGGTGCACAACCTGGCCGAGCCGGCCTATGTCGATCTGCGCGACGCCCTGATGGAAGGCTATGGCACGAAAGACCGCCGGATGGTCGAGATTTTCACCTTGGCGCGGACCTGCGCCTCGGTGGGATGGACCATGCCAAGGCTGGCCGCCGACGATCCCGCCCATCACCGGCAGATTGCGCGGGCCTGCCGGTGGGCCGATGTGATCATGGCGTGACGGCGTTCCGGCAATCTTGACGGCACATCACACGATTACCTCTTGCGCCAGCTGCGGGCCCAGGTCGAAGACCCTTTTGTAGCGCGCGATTTCGTCGGCGGGGCCCATGGCCTTGCCCGGATTGTCCGACAACTTGACGGTGGGGCGGCCATTGGCCGAGACCGCCTTGCAAACAAGGCTGAAGGGGGCAAGACCGTCGCCCGGCACCAGGTTCCTGAAGTCATTGGTCAGCATCGTGCCCCAGCCGAAGGAAACCTTGACCCTTCCGCTGAACCGCGCCGACAGCGCTTCGATCTGCGGCACATCCAGACCGTCCGAGAAGATCACCAGCTTTTTCGCAGGGTCCTCGCCCCGTGCTTTCCACCAGCGGATGGCGGTTTCCGCGCCGGCGGCCGGATCGCCGCTGTCAATTCGGATGCCGGTCCAACTGGCAAGCCAATCGGGGGCGTTGCGCAGGAACCCCTCGGTTCCGTAGGTGTCCGGCAGCATGATGCGCAGGTTGCCGTCATGCTCTTCATGCCAGTCAGCCAGCACCTGATAGGGGGCAGCGGCCAGTTCCGCATCGGAATTGGCCAGGGCGGAATAGACCATGGGCAATTCGTGCGCGTTGGTGCCGATGGCTTCGATGTCGCGCCGCATGGCGATCCGGCAGTTTGACGTGCCGGTAAACTTGTCGCCCAGGCCCGCCTGCATGGCCTGCACGCACCAGTCCTGCCACAGGAATCCGTGGCGACGACGGGTCCCGAAATCGGCGATGCGCAGGTCGGGGATCTGGCGCAGCCTTTCGATCTTTTCCCACAGCAGGGTCATCGCGCGGGCATAAAGGACCTGAAGTTCGAACTTCCCCATGGCCCGCAAGACCGCCCGGCTGCGCAGTTCCATCAGAACCGCCAGCGCCGGAATTTCCCACAGCATCACTTCCGGCCATGGGCCCTCGAAGGTCAGTTCATACTGACCGTCGCGCTTGGCCAGATGGTAGGGCGGAAGACGCATGCCTTCGAACCATTCCATGAAGTCGGGCCGGAACATCTGCCTCTTGCCGTAAAAGGTGTTGCCGCGAAGCCAGGTGCCCTCGCCGCGCGACAGGGACAATGAACGAACGTGATCCAGTTGCTCGCGCAGTTCGCCTTCGTCGATCAGATCCGCCAGCCGCACCCTGCTGGAGCGGTTGATCAGGCTGAAGACAACGGTCGTGTCACGGCGATTTCTGAAGATTGACTGACACATCAACAGCTTGTAAAAGTCCGTGTCGATCAGAGACCGCACGATCGGGTCAATCTTCCAGTTGTGGTTGTACACCCGGGTGGCAATATCATCCATTGGCCGCGTCTCCCTTTGCGATCTTGTAGAACGACGGGGCGGGCGTGAAAACCGCTTTTGCGGCTGGTGCCGGGAAATCCGGGCACGGCGTCTGACATTCGGTCCGGCAGGATCAGCTGGAGCCGAAGGGGGCAGATCCGGACCGCGTCAGGCCCGGGCGGCCCGGGGCAGGACCGGGGCGTCGATCAGATGGTCGGCGATGGCTTGCAGCAGGTCATCTCGGCGCAGCGGCTTGACCAGAAACCCGTCGAATCCCGCCGCGGAACAGGCGTCGCGATCCTCAAGATGGCTGGAGGCGGTCAGGGCAAGGATCGGGCAATGCGGCAGACCCAAGGCGCTCTCGGCCTTGCGGATTTCGCGCGCGGCGGCCAGACCGTCCATGACGGGCATCGACACGTCCATCAGGATCAGGTCCGGCACCTCTTCGGTGCGGGCCCGGACGGCGGCCAGACCATCCTCGGCTTCGATCAGGTGCCCGACATGGCCTTGCAGGATCTTCCGCAGGATCATCATGTTGGTGCGGTTGTCTTCGGCGACCAGAATGCGCAGATTTCCGGCAAGCGGGCTGCGCGGGCCGTGCGGCGCCGTCGCGGCAACTGCGCCATGAGCTTGCGCTGCGGGTCGCAACGGCAGGACGAGGGAAAAGCACGACCCCTCTCCCACCCGGCTGGACACGTCGATCCGGCCCCCCATCTGGTCGGCCAGCATTGCCGAGATGGTCAGACCCAAGCCGGTGCCGCCGAACCGGCGCGAAATGCTTTCGTCGCCTTGGGTGAAGCTTTCAAAAACCGTGGCGATCCGGTCGGGTGCGATGCCGATGCCGGTATCGCTGACCTCAAAGCGCAGCGCGTTCGGTCCCGCATCCGGGTCAGGGATGACCCGCAGGTCAACCCCGCCGCTTTCGGTGAATTTCACGGCATTTCCGATCAGATTGACCAGGATTTGCCGCAGCTTTCCTTGATCACCGATCACAAGGCCCCGCCCCCCGGGCATCGCAGGCTCGACCTTTGCGGACAGGGCCAGCCCCTTGGCACGCGCGGCGGGCGTCAGAAGCCGGATCACGGCGTCGATCGTGGCGCGAAGATCAAAGACCTCTTCCTGGGGAACGACCTTGCCCGACTGCAACTTGGACAGATCCAGGATGTCGTTGATCATCCGCAACAGGGCGCGCCCAGAGTCCAGGATGGTTTCGACATAGTCCTTCTGCATCCGTGTCAGGCGGGTTTCGGCCAAAAGCTCTGCCACGCCGATGACCCCGTTCATCGGCGTGCGGATCTCGTGGCTCATGTTGGCCAGAAAGCGCGATTTGGCCCGGGCCGCCGCTTCTGCCGCCTCGCGGGCGCGGGCAAGTTCGCCCTCGCGCACTTTCGCCTCGGTGATGTCGCGCTCGATGGCGATCGAAACCACAAGCTGGCCCATCGCATCCTTGATCGGAAAGATCGAGGTATCCACCCAGTAACCGCGACCGTCGCGGGCGCGGTTGAAGATTTCAACCCGCACGGTCGTCTTGTCGCGGCGGGCCTGATCCAGCTTGGCCAGGGTTTCCGGCGACGTCTCGGCCGCGTTCAGCAGGTCGCCGGGATGTCTGCCCAGGGCCTCATCGGCGGGAAAACCGGTGATGCGCGAAAAGGCGGCGTTGACCCATTCGTACCGGTTGTCGGCATCCAGAAAGACAATCGCATCATTGGCATGGCTGGCGGCCAGGGCAAGACGCTGGTTATGCGCGCCGGCACGGGCAAGATCCTCTTGCGACTGGCGCAGAGAGGCGTTCTGGTCTGCCAGTCCACGTTCCAGCCTTTGCTGTTGAACGAAGGCGCGCTCTGTCTGGCGGATGAACAGGATCGCGGTCAGGGCCAGCATGACCACGGCGGCCGCAAACAGATAGGCGCCCTGCGCGCCCTGCGGCGGGTTTCGGATCATGTCGAACAGCAACAGGCCAACCGCAAGACCGGCCACGCAAAGCTTGGCATTGGTGCCACTGGGAAAATAGGCGCGGACCAACCCGGCATTGATCGCTATTCCGGTCAGGAACGCCGCCACGAAGAAGCGCATTTCGGCAAGCGGCGAGGCGAGGTAGCACAGAAGAAGCGCCAGCGTGACGGAAAGGGTCTGAAGCCCGCCTGCCACGACCGCCACGGCCCTTTGGTCCGGCTGCAGCCCGAGCCTGCGGACAGGGCTGACCAGTTGCGCCAATACCCAGCATTCAATCGCCTCGCCCGCAAGGATAAGCACGGCCACCGCCAAGCCGAGGGACGGGGACAGGACCAGCCCGACCACGATGGCGCCGGACAGGCCAAGGATCTGCCGGTTCCAGAAATGGCGCAGCCGTCCCGAAGCGTAGCGCAGGAACAGACCGTTCGCGCCGTTGCGCGCATCGAAGGCTGCAATGTCGTCTTTGGGCCCTGCCGTGGTCAATTTAGCCCCTTTCGCCGCGCGGTGTTTCACGCAGGTTTAGGGGCCTTGGGTTAATTTATCTTGAAGCTATTCGATCAGGGCCACGCCCGCGCCGCGCATCTGATCCAGCGCCCCGCTCAGCGACCCTTCCAGATCAATCGCCCGGCAGGCCTTCAGCAGGACCCGGGTCGCAAATCCAAGACGGGCGGCATCCAGCGCGGAATAGGCGACGCAATAATCGGTCGCAAGGCCGACCAGGGTCACAGAGGTGATCCCGCGCGCGGTCAGATAGCCTTGCAGTCCGGTCGCGGTGGCGTGGTCATTCTCAAAAAAGGCCGAATAGCTGTCGATGGACTTGCGAAACCCCTTGCGCAGCACCATCTGGGCGCCGTCCTGCCGCAGATCGGCGTGAAATTCGGCCCCCCGGCTGCCTTGGATGCAGTGATCGGGCCACAGGGTTTGGGGACCATAGGGCATGTCGATCTGTGAAAACGGTGCCGCACCCCGGTGCTGGCTGGCAAAGGACGAATGCCCTGCCGGGTGCCAGTCCTGCGTCAGCACGATGCAGGAAAAATCGGCCATCACCGCGTTGACCTGCGGCACGATCTCGTGCCCCCCGGCCACGGCCAAAGACCCGCCGGGGCAGAAATCGTTCTGGATGTCGACGACGATCAGGGCTTCACTGAAGTTGCGCATCGGGGTCCTCTCTGGCTGATCTTCGGCTTAGAAAGCCTTTGGGGTCAGGTCAAGAAGGCTGCGATGACGACACGGGTGGTCGGCGGCTCGGGGCAGGCGGGCGGAGGGCAACGCGCCCGGCCCTTCCGCCTTTGACGCCCACTTTTCGCCTGCGCGCTGATCTGCTATCGCGCAACGATGATCATCGTTGCCGCCCTGTACCACTTTACCCGGCTGTCCGACCCGGCGGCCCTGCGCGCGCCGCTTTTGGCCACGGCCACAGGTCACGGCGTCAGGGGCAGCCTGCTGTTGGCCAGCGAAGGCATCAACGGCACCATCGCGGGCCCGCGCGAGGGGATCGACGCGATCCTCGCCCGGATCCGCGCCCTGCCCGGCTGCGAGGATCTGGAGTGGAAAGAGGCCGTCGCCGCCGAAATGCCCTTTGGCCGCATGAAGGTGCGGCTGAAACGCGAAATCGTCACCATGGGTCAGCCCGACATCGACCCCAGGGCGCGGGTCGGCAACTATGTGTCGGCGCAGGACTGGCACGCGCTGATCACGGCCCCCGATGTCGCCGTGATCGATACCCGCAACGATTACGAAGTGTCCATCGGCACCTTTCAGGGCGCTGTTGATCCGCAGACCCGGTCCTTCGGTGAATTTCCGTCCTGGTG
Organism: Paracoccaceae bacterium; assembly: GCA_031371185.1. Classification (GTDB taxonomy): domain Bacteria; phylum Pseudomonadota; class Alphaproteobacteria; order Rhodobacterales; family Rhodobacteraceae; genus CAIYZT01. The sequence goes on from JANMJC010000588.1 coordinate 13,649, forward strand.
GCAGGCCAACAAGGAACGCTTTCACAACAAGCGGATCGCGATGTTCTGCACCGGAGGCATCCGCTGCGAGAAATCGACCAACTACCTGTTGGGACAGGGCGTTTCCGATGTCTTTCACCTGAAGGGCGGGATCCTGAAATACCTGGAAGAAGTGCCGCAGACCGAAAGCCTGTGGCAGGGCGAGTGCTTTGTCTTTGACGAGCGCGTCTCGGTCGGCCACGGCCTGACCCCGGGCCCGCATCACTTTTGCCGCGCCTGCCGTCGCCCGCTTTTGCCCGATGACCGCCAGCATCCGCTGTATGAAGAGGGCGTTTCCTGTGGTCATTGTCATGCCGAAACCTCGGATGCGGACAGGGCGCGCTATCGCGAGCGGCAAAAGCAGATGAGGCTGGCGGCCGCGCGCGGGATCAGCCACCTGGGCCGCTGACGGCAAAGGCCCGAGAGGCGCCCCCCCTGCCCCGGACCGCAGACCGCAGACCCCGGACCTCAGACCGGCTTGACCCGTTCGGGATGGGCCGCCGCGATTTCCGGAAGATCGCGCAATGCCCTGACCACGACTGAAACCCGGGGCAGGTTGGTCAGGTCAAGCCCGAGCCTCTCGGCATTGTAGACCTGCGGCACAAGGCACAGATCGGCCATGCTGACCTGATCGCCATGGCAGAACGGCCCCGTCCTCGGATGATCCAGCATCACCTCGACCGCCGCCAGCCCCCGGGTGATGTAATGGCGCGACCAGTCATCGGCAGAAGTCGCACCGCCGGTCAGCCGCGCCACATGCTGGCGAACCGACAGGTTGCAGATCGGCGCGATGTCCATCGCGATGGCATGGGACAGGGCCCGCACGCGCGCCCGTCCCGGGGCATCCGCCGGCAACAGCCCACCGCGCGTTTCGGCAAGATATTCCACAATGGCCAGCGACTGGGTCAGACGAATGCCATCAATATCCAGTGAGGGCACCAGACCCTGGGGATTGCGCGACAGGTTTTCGGCACCATGCTGTTCGCCTTTCACCAGATCGACCGGAACAGCGACATAGGACAGGTTCAGCAGATTCAGCGCCATCCGGACCCGATAGGCGGCCGAAGACCGCCAGTAATCGAACAATGTGATCATGAAGCGTCCCCCTGCATCGCGGCCAGGCCCTTCTTGAACCCTTCGGCATCCGGTCCCAGGCTGGACAGAAGTTCCGCCTGATAGGCCTCGGCAATCGGGGCAAGCCGGGAAAAAAGGTCGGCCCCCTTTTCGGTCAGGCGCATGTCCAGAAGCCGGCGATCCGTGGAATGCGCGCGCTTTTCGATCAGGCCCATGGTTTCCAGCTTGGCGGCGGCCCGGCTGACCTTGGTCTTGTCCATGTCGACCCGCGCCTGAATTTCCCGAACCGACACCCGGTCTTCCTGCGCGATATGCGCAAGAACCCGCCATTCCGGGATCGAAAGGCCGAATTCCTTGCGGTAACGGGTGGAAAACTCGCGGCTGACATGGGCTGCGGCGACCGCAAGCCGATAGGGCAGGAATTCGGCAAGCTTGAACGTCATCGGGGCACCCCTTTCTTGACGCCGAACCTGCATCGAACGGGTGCCACGCGCAAGCGGGCAGACAGGTGCCGATTGACCAATCCGCGATGCGGGACTAGTCGGTGGCACCACAGTCAGGAGAGCCCCATGGACAGCGCGCAGTTTCAACGGTTGGCCCTGTTGCTGACCGGATGCGCTGCCTTCGCGATGATGGGGGCGGGTCTGTCGCTGTACGGCCCTTCGGTGCTGTCCTACCAGCATCTCTTCGGGCTGACGACGGGGCAGGCGGGTTGGGTCCTGTCGGCGCATTGGGCGGGATCGCTCAGCGGGGTGCTGATCATGTTCCTGTTCCCCGGCGTGATCGGTCCGCGCCCGGGATTGTTCCTGCTGGCGGTGGGGGGCGCGCTTTTGGGGGCCGGGCTTTCCTGGGCGGTCACGCTGGCGGGCGCGGTGACCCTGGGGCTGGGATACGGGCTGCTGACGGCGGTGTTCAACCCGCGGATCCTGCAGACCTTTGGCGCCCGGGGGCCCGCCATGCTGGCCCTGATCAACGCGGTCTTCTCCTTTGGCGCAATCCTTGCGCCCTTGGCATTTTCGCTCGTCACCCGGCATCCAGAACGGTTGTTCATGATCATGGGAGGCGTGACGGCGCTGGTCTTTCTGGCCGCCGGCCGCGCATCGCGGGTCAAGCCTGAGGTCGGTCCGGCGGGGTCGGGATTTCGGCTGAACCTGCCGATCCTTGTGCTGGGTGCCTTCGGCATCGGGCTGGAGGTCAGTCTTGTCGGGCTGGGACCGGCCGCCCTGGTCAGAACCGGGATCGACGAGGCGAGTGCCGCCAAACTCTTGTCGGCCTTCTATCTGACCTTCCTGTTCGGGCGGATCGGGCTGATCTTTCTGGCCCACCGCCTGCCCGCCTTTGCGATCTTTCTGGCTGGGATGGCGCTGACCAGTCTGGGGCTTTGGGGCTGCGCGATCATCAGCCCGGCCTGGTTCTTTGCCCCCCTTGGGCTTGCGGCCGGGCTGTTCTTTCCGGGGTATTATGTGGCCGGATCGGCTCTTTTGGGCAAGGATCCTCGGGTCTCGCCCTTTCTGATCGGCGTCGCGCAAATGGGCGCCGCAGTGTTGCCGGTGCTTCTTGCCCAGACCATGGAGCCTTTGGGCACGCGCGGCTTTTTCTGGATCACGGCGGTCCTGACCCTGGCCCTGACGGTGATTTGCGGGGTGCTTTATCCCGCCCTGCGCCGGTCAGGCCAGCCGGCGTGAATAGATGCTGGCATCGCGCGCCAGGTGCCCGCCCCCCAGAAGCATCCAGATATGCGCCACAGCGCGGATGTCCGAAGCATGGTCGGCCCCTGCCGCACCGGCGTCTTTCAGTTTGATCACGCGAATTCCGTCCACAATCTCGACAATCATGTCAAGCACCCCCCTGCTGCAGGCCCCCACCTGATCACCAAAGGGTGCGGTCAAAGGGTTAAGGCGGGCTTAGGACTTTGCGGCAGCTTTGCGGCATTTGGCGCGGGTTTGACGGATCAGGGGCCGGGTCGCAGCGCAAGTCGCCCCTTGGCCGTGATCTCCCAGACCTCGCGCCCCTCGATCACGATCGCGCTTAACGGACCGCCATAGGCAACCGATGTGTCGATGTTCACGCGGTTGCCATAGTGGGTCGGGCGGTCGATGGCGGTGTGACCGTGAATGATCAGAGGGCCATGGTCGCGGGGATCGTCGAGAAAGGGTTTGCGGATCCAGGTCAGGTCATCGTCGTGCTGATCCTGCAGGGCCACGCCCGGACGAATGCCCGCGTGCACGAAAAGCGCCTGACCGCAGACGACCTTTGTCGGGCGACCGTCCAGGAACGCCAGATGCGCGGCGGGAACGGCGGCCAGGGCTTCGGCGTGAACGGGTGCCAGGGGCCGGTCGCCCGGATGGGCAACGCCGTAAGAGGCCAGCGTCGCCGCACCCCCGATCTTGGGGTGAAGCCAGGACAGATCGGCGCGCAGGCAGGGATCCTGCCAGGCCGGATCGCGCAGAAAACCGGCAAACATCCGGTCATGGTTGCCCTTCAGCACGATCCAGTCTTCGCCCCGGGCCATGCCACCCATCAGATGGTCGATCACTCCGCGACAGTCGGGCCCACGGTCCACCAGATCGCCGATATGGATGACCGGCGCGGGGCCATGGCTGGCCATGTCGCGGGCAATCAGATCATGCAGCAGCAACAGCCTGTCGAGATGGCCGTGAATGTCGCCAACGGCATAGCTGCGCATCCCTGTCTCCGCCTGCATTCATCGGGTTGGCGGCAGGATTAGGGCGGTGGACCACGGGATACAAGAGCGGTTTTCATGCAGCAACCCGCGTGCTAGCACTGGTGACAGCGCTAACATCGGTGGGGGACGCGGGCGATGGAACTGGCATCAATCGGGCTGATCGGCCTTGGCACCATGGGGGCGGCCCTGGCGTTGAACATCGCGGAAAAGGGCCACCGGATCGCGGTATGGAACCGGACGGGGTCGGTGACTGTCGCGTTTCACGACGGCGCGGGGGCGCTGGCGGCCAACATCGTGCCGACCGACAGCCTGCAGGCTCTGGTGGCCGCGATCAGGCCGCCGCGCGCGATCATCCTGATGGTCCCGGCGGGGCAGGCGGTGGACGACCAGATCGCCCTCTTGCGGCCCCTGATGGGCCGCGATGATCTGATCATCGATGCCGGCAACGCGAATTTTCAGGACACCGAACGGCGGGCGGCGGCGGCCGAGGCGGCGGGCGTGCCCTTTCTGGGCATCGGGGTTTCGGGGGGCGAAGAGGGCGCGCGGCACGGGCCCTCCATCATGGGCGGCGGGCCGCGTGCGGCCTGGGACCGGGTGGCGCCGGTGCTGCACTCCATCGCGGCGCGGTTTGGCGACACGCCCTGCGCCACCTGGATGGGGCCACGCGGGGCCGGGCATTTCGTGAAAACCGTGCACAACGGCATCGAATACGCCGACATGCAGATGATTGCCGAGGTTTACGGCGTGATGCGCGACGGGTTGGGCATGACCGCGGCCGAGATCGCGGGCGTGCTTGAAGGTTGGAACAAAGGCATCCTGCGCAGCTATCTGGTGGAGATCTCGGGCGCGGTGGCGCGGGCCACCGACCCGCAGTCCGGGGCGGCGATGCTGGATGTGATCCTGGACTCCGCCGGTCAAAAGGGCACCGGGCGCTGGACCGCGATCGAGGCGCAGCATCTGGCGGCCCCGGTGCCGGTGATCGAGGCGGCGGTGATGGCGCGCAACGTCTCGGCCCGCAAGGCCGAGCGTCTGGCGGGCGAGGCGGTGTTCGGTGCGGGGCCGCAGCGGCTGACGATGGATCTGGCCGACCTGGAAGGCGCGATGATTGCCGGGAAAATCCTGTGCTACGCTCAGGGCTTCACCATGCTTGCGGCGGCGTCAGATGCCTACAAATGGGGCGTGCCCTTGCCGGAAGCGGCCCGCGTCTGGCGGGCGGGCTGCATCATCCGGTCCGACATGCTGGACCCGATGTCGGCGGCACTGACCGAAGATTCGGCACGCAATCTGATCCTTGCGCCGGCCTTCACCGCCCATCTGAAAGCCCATCATGGCAGCCTGCGCCGGGTGGTGGCGGCGGCGGCGCTGGCGGGACATGCCATGCCCGCGCTTTCGGCGGGGCTGGCGTGGTTTGACCTGATGCGCACCGGGCGCGGCACGGCGAACATGATTCAGGGCCAGCGCGATTTCTTCGGCGCGCATGGGTTTGACCGGATCGACGGGCGCCCCGGCAAACACGGGCCCTGGGGCGCGCATTAGGGGCGCTTCGGGCGCCTCTCAGGGCCCCCCACCCCAATCCCCTCCCCACAAGGGGGAGGGGAGGGGCCAGGCGTTTTGGGGCGGTTCATGGGCATTGCGCAGCGCGGGGTTAACCTTGTCAAAGGCACCACGAGACAAGCAACGACGGAATGACAAAGCCTGTCGCCCTGGACCGGGTTCAGAAGATCAACGGCGATATCCACCATAGCCAACGGCTTGCCTGCCCTGGATCGCGCGCAATTCAACCAGATAAAACGCGATCCGCTCTAACGGATCGCTTCCAGCCCGGCATCTGTCAGCGTGCAGTCGCGCACCACGTCGGCGCCGCAGTCGCGAAAGGTCAGGTCCCGGGTCAGGCAGATCCGCACTTCCGAAATCAGCCCCTGTGAACAGATCACCGTGATGGCGTCGCGGCCCATCATCGGATTGGCCTCGCGGAAGGCGTCTTCGATCACTTGCGCGGGCACCACCAGATCGCGGCTTACCTCCTTGAAGACATCCGGTATCCGCGCGCGCTCAAAGGCCGTCCGCGACGCCGCGTAATAGCCCTGCGCCGAAAGCCCCGAACAGCGGCCGTGCTTTTTCCACTCGTAAAACGCCAGTCCGGCCCCGCCCATGATGTCGGCCATGGCCGAGGTTTCGCCCCGGGTCGGGCCACGCTCGGCGGTGCGGCAATAGCTGGGATAGCCCGCGTCGAACTGCGGCCACAGCCCGTGCAGCACCCAGGTCCTGGCATTGCCCGCATCACACTGCGGATCGCCGCGCGCCTGCCCGGTCAATTCGCCCCAGGCCGGCGACCAGGACAGGCTCATCACATAATAGTCGAACTCTCCGGCCTTTTCGCCCTCGGCCCGGGCCGGGCC
>JANMJC010000594.1:0-2052 GCA_031371185.1 Paracoccaceae bacterium
CGCTTGTCGCGGCGCGCGGGCTTGGCTAAAACCCCGGCACCGAAGGCACGGATCAGTGCGGATGTGGCGGAATTGGTAGACGCGCAGCGTTGAGGTCGCTGTTCTTTAATCGGAGTGAAGGTTCGAGTCCTTTCATCCGCACCAATCCGGGCAAAGGTGGCGAAAGCCCAAGGGCGCTGCTTCCCCGCACTGTGAAAAATGCCCTGACCGTGCCGCTGCCCGGGCGCTGTCGTCTTGTTGGCCCTGCAAGCCGCATTTGACCCCTGAAGTGTCGGAATCAGTCAGCGCTGACACGAGGGGCCTTGCCCGGCCTTGCGAAGGTATGTCGAAACCCTTCGGGCGTTTGCCGCGCCCAGCCCGGGATCATGGCGCAAAATCCCAAAACGCGGCGCAATCTCACTTGTTTTCGGGGGGGCATGGAATAAGCGTGGACGACGGCGATTGTGAATTGCGTCCTTGGGCGGCATCCGCTTAAGTCGTGGACAGAAAAGGTGCAAAAGCATCTGATACGGGGAGAACACGACGGATGGCCAGCCCGCAAGAGGCGTTTGTTGCCTTTGACCATGTTCAGAAAAGCTATGACGGGGTTACTCTGGTCGTCAAGGACCTGAATCTGGCCATCGGCAAGGGCGAGTTTCTGACCATGCTGGGGCCCTCCGGGTCGGGCAAGACCACCTGTCTGATGATGCTGGCGGGATTTGAAACCGCCACCAACGGCGAGATCACCCTTGACGGGCGCCCGATCAATCAGGTGCCGCCCCACAAGCGCGGCATCGGCATGGTGTTTCAGAATTACGCGCTGTTTCCGCACATGACGGTGGGCGAAAACCTGTCCTTTCCGCTGGAGGTGCGCGGCATGGCCCGCGCCGAGCGCGAGGTGAAGGTGACGCGCGCCTTGGACATGGTGCAGATGGGCGCCTTCCTCAACCGGCGCCCGGCGCAGCTTTCAGGCGGCCAGCAGCAGCGCATCGCGCTGGCCCGCGCGCTGGTCTTCGATCCAAAGCTGGTGCTGATGGACGAACCCCTCGGCGCGCTGGACAAGCAGTTGCGTGAACACATGCAGTTTGAAATCAAGCATTTGCACGAAAGTCTTGGCATTACGGTGGTCTATGTGACCCATGATCAGGGCGAAGCGCTGACGATGTCGGACCGCATCGCGGTGTTCAATGACGGGCGCATCCAGCAACTTGCAGCACCCGCCGACCTGTATGAACGCCCCGACAACTCCTTCGTCGCCCAGTTCATCGGCGAGAACAACAAGCTCTTGGGCACCCTGGAAGAGCTGTCAGGCGACCACGCGCTGGTTCGGCTTGCGACCGGAGAACTGATCGACGCCACCCCGGTCAATGTGCGCGAAAAGGGCCAGAAAACCCTGGTGTCGATCCGCCCGGAAAGGGTGGAGTTCAAGCCCGAAATGATGCCCGAAGGTGCCCATACCATCGGGGCCGAGGTGCTGGAAGTGATCTACATGGGCGACATCCTGCGGGCGCGGCTGCGCGTCGCGGGGTCGGACGATTTTGTGATGAAGATGCGAAACACCCAGGCGCAGACGCGCCTGAACCCGGGACAAACGATCAGGGTCGGCTGGCATCCCCAGGATGCCCGCGCGCTTGATCCGATGTGATCCCCGCGAGGGGGGCCGCCCGTCTTGCGACAGGGCGGCAAGATGACTGCCAAATCCAACAGGGAGCTTTCTTGAATGAAAAAACTGCTCGTACTTTCCACCCTTCTGTCGTCGGTGGCCTTCGCGGCCAACGCCGACCTGACGGTGATGTCGTGGGGGGGGGCTTACGGCGCCGCCCAGACCGAAGCGCATGTCAAGCCCTTCGCGGCGACGACCGGCATCGCCACTGTCATGGTCGACAGTGACGATCCGGCAGCCCCGATCAAGGCGATGGTCGAAGCGGGCAACGTGACCGTCGACGTCGCCTCGGTCGAATATGCCGCGGCCATTCGTCTGTGTGACGAAGGCCTGCTGGAGCCGATCGACCCCGCCATGTTGCCCGCAGGAAGCGATGGAACCGCGGCCATGGATGACTTTCTGCCGGGCGC
>JANMJC010000047.1:0-3461 GCA_031371185.1 Paracoccaceae bacterium
ACGCGCGTCGGTTCTGGAATATGTCATTCTGCCCGCTTCGGCCTTCTGGTCCTATGTGATCTGGGGGCAAACCCTGGGCGCGCTGGCCTGGGCCGGGATGGCGTTGATCGTGATGGCCGGGCTGTTGATCGCCTGGGTCCCGCGAAAAGGCCGGGTCTGATTATCTCGTGAATGCTCAGGGGGGGGTGGCGCGCACGGATTTCCGGCGCGGTGTCAGGCCGTGCCCATCGCCTCGCGCCAATGCCTGCGGCACAGCGAGACATAGGTTTCATTGCCCCCGATCTGCACCTGATCGCCGTCGCGCAGCGCGCGCCCGTCGGGACCGCGCCGGATCACCATGGTGGCCTTCTTGCCGCATTTGCAGATGGTGCGAACTTCGCGCATCTCGTCGGCCCAGGCCAGCAGGGCGGCCGAGCCGGGAAAGAGATTGCCCTGAAAATCGACGCGCAGCCCATAACACATCACCGGCAGCGCCAGATCGTCGACCGCGCAGGCCAGTTGCCAGACCTGTTGCTTGGTCAGAAACTGCGCCTCGTCGATAAAGACGCAATCGACCGGGCTCTGCGCCTGACGTGCGCGCAGTTTGGCGAACATGTCCTCGTCGGGGGCAAAGGTGTCGGCAACTTCGCCGATGCCGATGCGGCTGGCGATGCGCCCGTCGCCGGCGCGGTTGTCGAATTGCGCGGTGATCAGATAGGGCGCCATGCCGCCCTCGCGGTAGTTGTGCGAGGCTTGCAGCAAGAGGGTCGATTTGCCCGCGTTCATCGTCGAGAAGTGAAAGTACAACTTTGCCATGGGCCGAATTACCCTGACCGACCGGGTCGATGCAAGCGCTTGTGGCACGGGGCGGTGGGGGCAGGACAGGGCGCGCGACCGGGCACTGGGACCGGGTCGCCTGATCCGCGACGGCCTGCGCCGTGCAGAGCCGGATTTCGGACCGTTTTCCCCCGGCCCGACGCCTTGAGCCGATGACGGGCCCGCCGCACGACGAGAAATTCCATAACCTCAAGTCAGCCCAACTTCGGGCCTTGTGCACGACGGACCCCCACCCAACCGGCGCTGGGGACGCCGACCACTCGTAAAGGTTCCGGTTGCCCGGAACACCTTTATCAATGACAATCCCTTGTCATCCGATTAATGGGAAAAGGAATTGGGATTTCCCCGGTTTGTCCCGCATCAAGCCCCGAGTGTGATCATGAGTGTCGAATCCTACCTGAAGAAACACACCGAGGCCCTGGTGAAAGATGTCGGCGTCGAAGCGGCCTGCGAGATCACGGGCCGCTCGAAAGCCACGCTTGGCCGCTACTATTCGGAAAATGACGAACATGGTGACCGGTTCATGCCGATCGACGTGGTGGCGCAGCTGGAGTCCGCCGCGCGCTTTCCGCATGTGACGGCAGCGCTGGCCGATCTGCGCGGCGTGACGCTGTCCTATGACGCCGAACGGCGCAACGCGCCGCCCTCGCAGACGGTCAATCAGGACGTCGTGGCGCTGGCGCAGCGCTTTGCCATGTTGATGGGCGAGTACAACACCGCCATCGCCGACGGCAAGATCTCGGTCAACGAGGCCAAGCGCATGCTGCGCGAGACGCTGGCCATTCAGCAGGTGCTTTTGGACATGAAGCTGAGCCTGGAGGACGAGGTCAGCTGAAGAGGGGGGCGCTGCCCCCCGGTCGCCCAGGGGCGCCCTTCCCCCCGGGAATATTTGGATCAAGATGAAGGGGGAAGGCGGGTTGCGGCGACCTGAAGGTTCAGGTTCAGAGCACCGCAGGGTGCTTTAAAGCGGTTCAAGTCTTGACGGAATCAGAATTCAAACCAAAAGTGTTCGAATTCTGATACTTGATGTTTCAACGAAGACTTTAACCGCCTAACCGCGCGAGGTGCGACCTTGCTGCGGACGGGCGGCACCGGCGGGCCGTGCCGGAGAATGCGCACCGCCCATCGGCTTGGACGCCTGAGGCTTGGACGAGGCCGGACGCGGCGGATAGGATTTCGCGGCAGCGGGTTTGCCAGCGCCGGGTTTGCCCGCCGCGCGCTGCGCGGGCGGTTGCGCGCCGCGCTTTTGCCCGCCCTGACCCTGACCCGGACGCTGACCGCGGTTCTGGCCCATCTTCGGCGCAGCCGCCACCGCATCGGACGACCAGGGCGCGCCACCGACCACCGGAAGCGGCTTTTTCAGCAGCTTTTCGATGGCCTGCAATTCGCCCATCTCACCCGGCGCGCAGAAGCTGACCGAGGTGCCCTCGGCCCCGGCGCGCGCGGTGCGGCCAATCCGGTGCACATAGTTTTCCGGCACGTTGGGCATGTCGAAGTTGTAGACGTGGCGTACGGTCGGAATGTCGATGCCGCGCGCGGCCACGTCAGTCGCGACCAGAACATCCAACTGCCCGGTGCGGAATTCCAGCAAGGTGCGGTCACGCTGGCCCTGGCTTTTGTTGCCATGGATCGAGCCCGCCTTGAAGCCCCAGGCCACCAGCAGTTTCATCAGCTTTTCCGACCCGTGCTTGGTGCGGCCAAAGACCAGCGCCTGTTCGGTGGGGTGCTTTTTCAGGAACTCTTCCAGCAAGCGCGCCTTGTCGCCGTTGGGGATGTAATAGACCCCCTGGCTGATCTTTTCGATCGGCTTGCCCGGAGGGGCGACCTGCACCCGGATCGGATCGCGCAGATAGGCGTCGGCGATTTCCTCGATGTCCTTGGGCATGGTGGCCGAAAACAGCATGGTCTGGCGCTTCAGCGGGATGTGCTTGGCGATTTTGCGCAGGGAATGGATGAAGCCCATGTCCAGCATGTGGTCGGCTTCGTCCAGCACCAGATAACCGCACTTTTCCAGGCTGACATCGCCGCGCTCCAGCAGGTCGATCAGGCGACCGGGGGTGGCGACCAGCACATCGGCACCGCGCAGCAGGGCGGCGGCCTGACGGTTCAGCGAAGCGCCACCGACCACCATGACAACCCGAACAGCGGTGCCCTTGGTGAAGGTTTCAAGGTTGTCCTTGATCTGCAAGGCCAGTTCGCGCGTCGGGGCCAGGATCAGCGCGCGCACGTTCTTGGGGCCCGGCGGGTGGCCAAGGTCAAGGATGCGGTGCAGCAAGGGCAGGCCGAAGGCCGCCGTCTTGCCAGTGCCGGTCTGGGCCAGCCCCATCAGATCGCGGCCCGCCATGATATGGGGGATCGCCTGCGCCTGAATCGGCGTCGGGGTTTGCAGATTGGTCAGTTTGAGGGCGGCGACAAGTTTCGGCGACAGGCCGAGGTCTTCGAAGGTCGTGGCAGTCATGGGTGTATTTCCATCAGACAAGGGGCAAGCGACCCTCGTCTTCGGGGAACCCCGCAAGACCGTGCCGCAAGCGGCGCCCCTGCGTGAGGGTGGGAACCTTTGGTCCGAGACTTTCGGTGCTCACGCGGCACGGTCTTCGGGTTGAGGGGGAGATGGGGGAGATTGGTGCGGAAGTCAAGGGGGGGGG
>JANMJC010000069.1:0-2423 GCA_031371185.1 Paracoccaceae bacterium
CCGGAAGACTGGCTGGGCATGTCGAACCCTTGGGAGTTTTCGCGCCCCGAAAGTGCCTATACGATCCCCTTCAAGGGCGAGGTGAAAACCGTCGGCGGGCGCGAGGTCTGGACCCCGGGCGAGACGGTGATCGCCTCGGCCCATGACATGCCGGTGATCGGCTGGCAGGGCAAATGGGCCAATACGCTGCGCCTCTGGGCGGCCAAGCCGACCACGATGTTCGATCTGGAGCGGTTCAACCGGGGCGATTATGCGGCGGCGGCAGAGCCCGAGGCATTGGCGCGCACGCTCAGCCGGGTGCTTTATCCCGACGACACCACCTATCAGGGCAAGGAATTGCGCCTGAAGCAGGAGTTTTTCCTGACTTCGGCCGCCCTGCAAGACATTCTGCGCCGCTTCAAGTCGACGCACAGCGACCTGCGCGATCTGCCGAAGTTCGTGGCGATCCAGATGAACGACACCCATCCCGCGATTGCGGGCCCCGAGTTGATCCGGCTTCTGGTCGATGAAAACGGGATGGAGTTCCGCGAAGCAATGGAAACCGCGCAGGGCTGTCTGGGCTATACCAACCACACCCTTCTGCCCGAGGCGCTGGAACGGTGGGCGACCTTCACCTTCGGCACCGTGCTGCCGCGTCACATGCAGATTGTCGAGCGGATCGATTCCTGGCACCGCACGACGTTCAACCCGCCGCATTATATCGGCATCGTGAAGCATCACGAGGTTCGGATGGGCGAGTTGGCCTTCGTGATGGCGCACAAGGTGAACGGGGTTTCGGCCCTGCATTCGGATCTGGTCAAGACCAACCTCTTCCCCGAGTTGAACAAGCTGCATCCCGGACGGATCACCAATCAGACCAATGGCGTCACGCCGCGTCGCTGGATGAAGATGGCCAACCCCGCCCTGTCGGACCTGATCAGCCAGACCATCGGCGCAGGATGGGAAGACAATCTGGACCGCTTGAAGGATCTGGAGCCGCATGTCGGTGACGCCGGGTTCGCCGAGCGTTTCGATGCGGCCAAGCGCGCCAACAAGGTGGCCCTTGCAGCCTGGATCAAGACGCAGGGCGGGGTAAGCGTGTCGCCCGATGCGCTGTTCGACGTGCAGATCAAGCGGATCCACGAATACAAGCGCCAGTTGATGAACATCCTGCAAACCGTCGCGCAGTATCAGGCGATCAAGGAAAATCCGGGTGCGGATTGGATGCCACGGGTCAAGATCTTTGGCGGAAAGTCAGCGCCCGGCTATGCGGTGGCCAAGGAAATCATTGATCTGATCAATGACGTGGCCGCCGTCGTCAATGCAGACCCTGACGTGGGCGATCGCCTGAAGGTGATCTATCCGCCCAACTACAACGTCTCGATGGCCGAAAGGCTGGTCCCGGCGGCGGACCTTTCTGAACAGATCTCGACCGCGGGCAAGGAAGCCTCGGGGACCGGCAACATGAAGTTCATGATGAACGGCGCGCCGACCATCGGCACGCTGGACGGGGCCAATGTGGAGATTCTGCACGAGGTGGGGGCAGACAACTTCTTTCTGTTCGGCATGACCACCGAAGAGGCCATGAAACGGCGCGAAGACCCCGACCAGTCGCGCAAGGCGATCGAGGCCAGCGTCGAGTTGCAGGGTGTGCTGCAACTGATCGCCGAGGGGGGCTTCAGCCCCGATCAGCCCGACCGTTACCACGGCCTGGTGCATCGGGTCTGGCATCATGATTATTTCCTCGTCGCCGCCGATTTTGCCGCCTACCATGCGGCACAGGCGCAGGTCGATGCGGCCTATCTGGACCGCAAGCGTTGGGTGAAAATGGCGGCACTGAACACGGCGCGGTCGGGCTTCTTTTCGTCCGACCGCACCATCCGGGGATATATGGCGGATATCTGGAATATTCCTTCGGCTTTGTGAGGCGACAACGGCATGGACGGATTTCATCTGGACGACGGCGCGGCAAAGGCCATCCTGGCGGGCAGCCACGGCGATCCGTTTTCGGTTCTGGGGTTGCACAAGCGCGGCAAGAGCTGGGTCGTGACCGCCTTTGCTCCGGGGGCCGAACATCTGTTCGTGCAATTGGGCCGCTCCGAGATCGAGGCGCGGGCCTTTCCCGGTGGCGAGGGGCTGTTTGAAGCCGAATTGCCGAAAAAGTCGGCCTATCGCCTGCGCGCGCAGGGTCATGGCGCCGAATGGGTCTGGGAGGATCCCTTCCGCTTTGGCCCGGTGATGGGCGAGATGGACGAATACCTTCTGGGCGAGGGCACGCATCGGCGGATCTGGCAGGTTCTGGGCGCCCATGTGATCGAACACGAAGGCGTCCGTGGCACGCATTTTGCGGTCTGGGCCCCCAACGCGTCGCGCGTGTCGGTGGTGGGCGATTTCAACATCTGGGACGGGCGGCGGCACCCGATGCGGCGGCGCAGGGCGACGGG
>JANMJC010000084.1:0-7153 GCA_031371185.1 Paracoccaceae bacterium
ACCTGTGCCTCGCCCGCCCCAGTTCAAGACCGCCTGACGGCTTTCCGCATCGTCACCAATTCTTCGGCCATCGTCGGATGGACCGCAACCGTGCGGTCGAAATCCTCTTTGGTGGCCCCCAGCTTGACCGCGATTGCGGCCAGTTGAATCATCTCGGCCGCCGCCGGACCGACGATATGGCAGCCCAGAACCACCCGGGTCTGGGCGCAGACCACCAGTTTCATCAGATACTGGTCGGCCATGCCGGCAAAGGCGGTCCGCATCGGGCGGAACCGCGTCACAAAGATCTCGGCCGGACCGCGCGCCGCCGCCTGCTCTTCGGTCAGGCCGATGGTGCCGAATTCGGGCCGGGTGAAGACAGCGCTTGCCACAAGGTCGTGGTCGGCCCTGGTCGGGCGGGCGTTGAACAGGGTGTCGGCCAGCGCATGGCCCTCGCGGATGGCGACCGGCGTCAGATTGATCCGGTCGGTCACATCGCCCACCGCAAAGATCGAGGGCACCGCCGTCTGGCTGTAATCGTCCACCGCGATGGCCCCTGACGGTTTCATCCCGACGCCCAGGGCCTCCAGTCCCAGGCCTGCCGTGTTGGGCCTGCGCCCGGTGGCATACAGCACCAGATCGGTCAGCCGGATCGCAGCGTCGCTGCCCTGCACCGCGATCTGGTCGCCCGAGCGCGTCAATCCCATCACATCCAGACCGCGCAGGATGGTCACGCCCGACCGCTCCATCCCCGCCACCACATGCGCCCGCGCCTCGTGGTCAAAGCCGCGCAGAATCTCGGCCCCGCGGTAGATCTGCGTCACCGTCACGCCCAGGCCGTTCAGAATGCAGGCGAATTCCGAAGCGATATAGCCGCCGCCAACGACCACCGCCGTCTTGGGCAAGGCCCCGAGATGAAACATCGCATCCGAGCTTACCGCCAGTCCGGCCCCCGGAATATCGGGCAGGAAGGGCCGGCCGCCGGTTGCGATCAGGATTTGTTTGGCCGCAAAGCGCTGGCCGTCGGCCAATTGAACCGTGTGGGCATCGACCAGATGGGCCCGGGCGTCATGCACCACGACGCCCGCATTCTTCAACGTCGCGCGGTAGGCCGCTTCCAGCCGGGTCAGTTCGGCCTCGAGCGCGCCGCGAAAGCGCGGCCAGTCGAAGGTGCCCAGGGTGGCGTTCCAGCCGTAGGCCCGGGCTTCGGCCACCGCCTCGGGCATTTCGCTGGCGAAGACCATCAGCTTTTTCGGCACGCAGCCGCGAATGACACAGGTGCCGCCCATGCGGCTTTCTTCGGCCAGGGCCACCCGCGCGCCGCCCTCGGCCGCCGCGATCCGCGCCGCCCGCACCCCGCCGGACCCGCCGCCAATCACGAAGAAATCATAGTCGAACGGCATTGCGCGCTCCTGTTGTCGGGGTGTTTGTGCACAATTTTGTCGGCCTGTGCCAGAGAGCACGGCCCGCAAAGCGGGGGCCAGCCCCCGCACCCCGGGGATATTTCGGTCAAGATGAAGGGCAAGGCGGCCCGGAAGTGCCGGCGATGGGGGGCGCCCTGAGCGGGGCGTCAGTCGCCCAGATCGGCAAAGATGTTCAGGGCCGGAGCAAACTCGATGCGCTCGCTGGCTTCGGAGCCCGCGTTGATGTCCTTGACCATGACCCGCCCGTCGGAATGACCGACCACGACGATATCGCAGATGTCGATGAACAGGCCGTTTTCGACCACGCCGGGGATCTGGTTCAAGACCAGCGCCAGTTGGCGCGGATTACCGATGCGCTTGAGATGCAGGTCGAGAATGTAATTCGCCTCGTCGGTGATCAGGGGCTTGTCGCCGTTCATCCGCAGGGTGACGTTGCGGTCCAGCACATCCATTGAAACCAGGGTTTCCTCGACCAGCGCCTTGGTGGTCTGCCAGCCGAAGGGGATCACCTCGACCGGCAGGGGAAAGGCGCCAAGTTGCGCCACTTCCTTGGCGGCGTCTGCGATCACGATCATCTGATCGCTGGCGGTTGCCACGATCTTTTCCTGCAACAGCGCCGCCCCGCCGCCCTTGATCAGCGCCAGGTTCAGGTCAAATTCGTCGGCGCCGTCGATGGTCAGGTCCAGCCATTTGGCATCGTCCAGGCTGGTGATCGGAATGCCCAGCTTGCGCGCCAGTTCGGCCGTGCGGGTCGAGGTGGGAACGCCCACGATCTTCAGCCCCTCTTCGCGCACCCGTTCGGCCAGACAGCGCACCATCCAGGCCGCCGTCGATCCGGTGCCAAGCCCCAGCTTCATGCCCGGCTCGACAAACTCCACCGCTCTTTTGGCGGCCACGAATTTGGCTTTGTCGATGGGGGAAAGTTCGGCGGTCATCCCGGTCTCCGTTGTGGCAAGGTCCTGGCTGGCAGCGTTATACGGCGGCTTTGAGGCTGGGGCGAGCGGTTTCGCCGCCCTGCCCCAAGGAAAGCTTGATCTTTCTGGCCATCCGGTTATGTTGCGAATAATTCTCATTGTCATCTCTTGCCCCGAAAGTCCAACTCCTTGACCTCGCGTCCCAATCTTTTCGATCTTCACGGCTGGAAATCCGACCGGGGACCCGCCGCCCTGCAAGAGGTTCACCGCTCCATCGCCTTGCCCGCCGGAACCTGGCGCAAGTTCGCGGCCTTTCTGGGCCCGGGCTACATGGTGGCGGTCGGCTACATGGACCCGGGCAACTGGGCGACCTCGATCGCGGGCGGGTCGAAATTCGGCTACACGCTTTTGTTCGTGGCGCTTTTGTCAAATGTCATGGCCATCGTGCTGCAGTCGCTGTCGGCGCGGTTGGCCATCGGGTCGGGTCGCGATCTGGCGCAGGCCTGCCGCGACGCCTATCCGCCCTACATCGCCTATCCGCTGTGGGTCATGGCCGAACTTGCCATCATCGCCACCGACATCGCCGAGGTGATCGGGACCGCGATCGGCCTGAACCTGTTGTTCGGCATCCCGCTGGAACTGGGCGTGCTGATCACGGCCCTGGATGTTTTCCTGATCCTGTGGTTGCAAAACAAGGGCTTCCGCTGGCTTGAGGCCTTTGTCATCACCCTGCTTGGCGTCATCGCCGTCTGCTTTGCCCTGCAGATCGCGCTGGCCGATCCCGATTGGGGCGGGGTGATCCGCGGGTTCGCCCCCACGGTCGAGATCGTGAAGAACCCCGAAATGCTGTATCTGGCGCTTGGCATCCTGGGGGCCACGGTGATGCCGCACAACCTGTACCTGCATTCGGCCATCGTGCAGACCCGCGCCTATGGCGACACTCTGGCGGAAAAGCGTCAGGCCCTGACCTTTGCCACCATCGACAGCACCGTGGCGCTGATGTTCGCGCTGCTGATCAACGCCTCGATCCTGATTCTGGCGGCGGCCTCGTTCAACGCGGCCGGTCAGACCGAGGTGGTTGACCTGTCGCAGGCCCATGCGGTTCTGGGACCCCTGCTGGGGGCGGCCATCGCGCCGACGCTGTTTGCCGTTGCCCTTCTGGCCTGCGGGTTGAATTCCACCGTGACGGCCACGCTGGCCGGCCAGATCGTGATGGAGGGGTTCCTGCGCATCCGGCTTGCCCCCTGGATCCGCCGCCTTGTCACCCGGGGCATCGCCATCATGCCCGCCGCCGGGGTGACGCTGATCTATGGGTCGGAAGGCACCGGAGAGTTGTTGATCCTGACCCAGGTCGTCCTGTCGCTGCAATTGTCCTTTGCGGTGATCCCCCTGGTCATGTTCACCGCCGACCGGGCCAAGATGGGAGGCCTGCGCGCGCCCTGGTGGCTGATCGCGATATCGGTCCTGATCGCCGTCGTGATCGCCCTTTTGAACCTGAAACTGCTGGTCGATTTCTTCGGTCTGGCAGCATAGCGCGGTCGCGAGGCCGCAGGTCGGGGCGGGCGGGCGGCGCGCGGCGCGCGGGCGCCGTTCAAGCCGAAATCTCGGCAATCGCGCGCTTGACCTCGGCAAAACTGACCCAGCCGTCACCATCCTGATCGAACAGCAGCATCAACCGCAGATCTTCGGCCCGTTTGTCGGGCACCAGACGCTGCGCCTCGGCGGCGGCAAAGCCTGTCATCTCGGCGCCGGACACCGTTCCATCGCCGTTCAGGTCGGCCTGATCGTGCCGCGCGATCAGCTTGCCGCGCGCGGTGGGCGACAGGCTGGGGGCGATGCGCGCCACCTCGTCCCGGCCAAGCGCGCCATCCGCCGAAAGATCGGCCGCCAACAGCATCTGCATCACCCCGGCCCTGCGCTCGGCCCGTTCGTCGGCGATGAAATCGTCGATCCCGGCGGCGTTCAGCCCCCTGTCATCGCCAAACCACGCAATCGCCGTCGAGGCCGCGTCCAGAAAGGCGCCGCGATCTCGGGCAATGCGGGCCCGCATCTCGTCGGTCAAGCCCTGCGCTGCGGCCCCTTGCGCGATCGGAATAATCGCCAACACCGCCAGGATCCTGAACATCACCTCGACCCTTCCCCTTTTGCCCGTGCAGCCGGAACAAACCATAAACGGGTTAGCAAACGGTGAACTCCACCGCTGTTCAGGTTCCAACCGGCCCCGCCTTTCCACCGCCGAAGTTCGAATTCTGTTCCCCTCAGGCCGGCAAATCGCTTTAACTGCAGAAGATGTCGCTTTTCACGGCCTTGCCCAGCACCGCACGCGCCATAGTTCGCCCAAAGCCCCGCTCGAAGGTCGCCCGATGTACACCCTGCGCTATTCCCCCGACTCCGCCTCGCTGATCGTGCGCCTCGTTCTGACAGAATTGGGCCTGCCCTTCGAGGCGCGTGCCATTGACCGCAGGGCGGGTGAACTGGACAGCCCGGGCTACCGCGCGCTGCACCCCCTGGGCAAGATCCCCGCGATGGAAACGCCCAACGGGCCGATGTTCGAATCCGCCGCCATCCTGCTTTATCTGTCCGACCGCCACCCCGGCCTTGCCCCCGGACCCGACGCGCCCGACCGGGCCGCCTTCCTGAAATGGCTGTTCTTCACCTCGACCAACATCCACACGGCGGTGATGGAAGTCTTCTACCCCGAACGGGTCGCGGGCGAGGCTGCGGCGGGCGCGGTGCTCGCCCATGCCTCGGCCCGGCTGCGCACCTTGTTGTCGGCGCTGAACCTTGCGGCCGAAGCCAATCCGGTCTGGTTGTCGGCCGATCAGCCCAGCACCCTGGGCTATTACATCGCCGTCCTGATGCGCTGGCTGGGCCAGTGCGACAAGGGCACGCTGGCCCATGTCGACGCCGCCGACTACCCCGCCCTTCACGCGGTTCTGGCGATGCTGGAACAGCGCCCGGCGGCGCGGGCGGTGGCGCTGGCCGAAGGGCTGGGCGACACCATCTTCACCGATCCCGGCTGATCCGATGTATGTCCTGCACTATGCCCCCGACAATGCCTCGCAGATCATCCGCATGGTGCTGGAAGAATTGGCGGTTCCCTATCGCACCGCCCTCGTGGACCGCAGCACCCGCGCGCAGGATCGGCCCGAATACCGCGCGGTCAATCCCACCGGTCTGATCCCCGCCCTCGAGACGCCACAGGGCGCGGTTTTTGAAACGGCCGCCATCCTGTTGTGGTTGACCGAGACCCACGCCGCGATGGCCCCCGCCCCGGGCAGCGCCCTGCGCGGCGATTTCCTGAAATGGCTGATCTTTGTCGCCAACACCCTGCACGCCGACGCGCGCCTGCTGTTCTATCCCGAAGCCCATGCCGGATCGGCGCAGGCCCTCCCCGGTTTTCGCAGCCAGACCGAAGCGCGGATTCTGCGCCATCTGGGTCTGCTCGACACGGTCGCGGCGCAATCACCCGGCTACCTGGTGGCCTCTGACCCGTCGGTTCTGTGTTACTACATCTGCTGCCTGATCCGCTGGATCACGCTTTATCCCGCCGACCGCAGGGGCTGGCTGGATCTTGCCCGCTTTCCCGCCCTGTTCGACCTTGCCGAAACCCTGCAGTCGCGCCCCGCAGCCCTGCGCGTGGCCCTGGCCGAAGGACTGGGCCCGACAGTCTTTACCGATCCACACTTTGCCGTTCCCCCCGAGGGTTCGGCGCTTTGAAAGGCATCCGATGTTCCTGTCCGTCTTCGACATGTTCAAGGTAGGCGTCGGCCCCTCGTCTTCGCACACCATGGGGCCAATGGTTGCGGCGGCGCGGTTCCTGACCATGCTGCGCGCCTCGCCGTTTCACTTTCACGGGTTGAAGGCGTCGCTGCACGGCTCGCTGGCCTTTACCGGCGTCGGCCACGCCACCGACCGTGCCACGATTCTGGGTCTGGCCGGGTTTGAACCCGCCACCTATGACGCCGCCCGCGCCGAAACAGTTTTGGCCGCCATCTCACGGACCCATGAGATCAATGCCCCCGGCCTGCCCCCCCTGCACTTCGACCCCAAAAAGGACCTGATCTTTGACTATGGCCCCGCCCTGCCCGGCCATGCCAACGGCATGATCCTGAAGGCCACAGACGCGCAGGGCGACGTGATCCTGCAAGAGACCTTTTATTCCATCGGAGGCGGCTTTGTGCTGACCGCCGCCGAGCAGGTCGAGGCGGGTGGTGCCAAATCCCGCGCCCGCGCCCATGTGCCCTATCCCTTCGAGACCGCCGCCGAGATGCTGGAGATGGCCGCAACCCATGGCCTGACCATCGCGCAGATGAAATTGGCCAACGAGCTGAAATTCCGCACCAAACCCGAGATCGACGCCGGGATCGCGCGCCTGTGGCAGGTGATGAACGACTGCATCTCACGCGGGATGGCCGGGACCGGCATTCTGCCCGGGGGCCTGCAGGTGCGCCGCCGCGCCAAGGGCATCCACGACGCGCTGATCGCCGAGCGCGGGCTGAACATGACCGCGCCCCATACGATCAACGACTGGATGAGCCTTTATGCGATGGCGGTGAACGAGGAAAACGCCGCCGGGGGTCAGGTGGTGACCGCGCCGACCAATGGTGCGGCCGGGGTGCTTCCGGCGGTGCTGCGCTATTACCTTGACCACGTGCCCGGGGCCTCGACCACGAGAATCCCCGACTTCCTGCTGACCGCCGCCGCCATCGGCGGCCTGTGCAAACACAACGCCTCGATCTCGGGCGCGGAATGCGGCTGTCAGGCCGAGGTCGGATCGGCCGCCGCCATGGCAGCCGCCGCCCTGTGAGCGGTGCTGGGCGGCACGGTGTTGCA
>JANMJC010000098.1:0-1914 GCA_031371185.1 Paracoccaceae bacterium
GGCAACACCGAAGCCGAGGTGCTGATCAAGCGGTTCGGCGCGCAGGTCGCGTTCCTGGATTGCACCTTTCCTGCCGATGCGGGCACCGATGCCCTGCGCCTTGGGTTGGAACGCATCCGCGCCGAAGCGGAAGATGCCGTACGCTCGGGCGCCGGGCAATTGGTGATGACCGATCAGCATCAGGGCGAGGGTCGGGTGGCGATGCCGATGATCCTGGCCACCAGCGCCGTGCATTCCTGGCTGACGCGCAAGGGCCTGCGCACCTTCTGTTCGATCAACGTGCGGTCGGCGGAATGTATCGACCCGCATTATTTCGCCGTGCTGATCGGGTCGGGGGCGACCACGGTCAACGCCTATCTGGCGCAGGATTCCATCGCCGACCGGATCGACCGGGGCCTGATCGACGGCAGCCTGCTGGATGCGATGCGCCGTTACCGCGACGCCATTGACGCGGGGCTTTTGAAGATCATGTCCAAGATGGGCATCTCGGTGATCTCGTCCTATCGCGGCGGCCTGAACTTTGAGGCGGTGGGCCTGTCGCGCGCCATGGTGGCCGAATATTTCCCCGGCATGCAGTCGCGGATTTCCGGTATCGGTCTGGCCGGTCTGCAGATGAAGGTCGAAGAGGTGCACGCGCGCGGCTGGAAGGGCGGCAGCGACGTGCTGCCCATCGGCGGGTTCTACAAGGCGCGGCGGTCGGGCGAAAAGCACGCCTGGGAAGCGCAGACCATGCACATGCTGCAATCGGCCTGCGACCGCGCCAGCTTTGATATCTGGAAGCAGTACTCGGCCGCCATGCGGTCGAACCCGCCGATCCACATCCGCGACCTGCTGGACATCAAGTCATTGGGCAAGCCGGTGCCGATTGAAGAGGTCGAAAGCATCACCTCTATCCGCAAGCGCTTCGTGACGCCCGGCATGTCTCTGGGCGCGTTGTCGCCCGAGGCGCACAAGACGCTGAACGTGGCGATGAACCGCATCGGCGCCAAGTCCGACAGCGGCGAGGGCGGCGAAGACCCGGCGCATTTCCAGCCCGAAGCCAATGGCGACAACCCCTCGGCCAAGATCAAGCAGGTTGCTTCCGGCCGTTTTGGCGTGACGGCAGAATATCTGAACGCCTGTGAGGAATTGGAAATCAAGGTCGCGCAGGGGGCCAAGCCCGGCGAAGGCGGACAGCTGCCCGGGATCAAGGTGACGCAGCTGATCGCGCGCCTGCGCCATTCGACGCCGGGGGTGACGCTGATCTCGCCGCCGCCGCACCACGACATCTATTCCATCGAAGACCTGGCGCAGTTGATCTATGACCTGAAACAGATCAACCCGCGCGCCAAGGTCACGGTGAAACTCGTGTCGGCCAGCGGTGTCGGCACCATCGCCGCCGGCGTGGCCAAGGCCAAGGCCGACGTGATCCTGATTTCGGGGCACAACGGCGGCACCGGAGCCTCGCCCGGCACCTCGATCAAATATGCCGGGCTGCCGTGGGAAATGGGCCTGACCGAAGCGCATCAGGTTCTGTCGATGAACAACCTTCGCGAACGGGTGACGCTGCGCACCGACGGCGGCCTTCGCACCGGGCGCGACGTGGTGATGGCCGCCATGCTGGGGGCCGAGGAATACGGCATCGGCACCGCCGCCCTGATCGCCATGGGCTGCATCATGGTGCGTCAGTGCCAGTCCAACACCTGCCCGGTGGGCGTCTGCACCCAGAACGAAGCCCTGCGCGAAAAGTTCACCGGCACCGCCGACAAGGTGGTGAATCTGATCACCTTCTACGCGCAGGAAGTGCGCGAAATCCTCAGCCAGATCGGCGCGCGCTCGATGGACGAGATCATCGGGCGGGCCGACCTGCTAAGTCAGGTTTCGCGCGGATCGGCGCATCTGGACGACCTTGACCTGAACCCGTTGCTGATCCTG
>JANMJC010000107.1:0-3810 GCA_031371185.1 Paracoccaceae bacterium
GGTGCGCAGGCCGCGCTGACCCCAGGTGATCTTGTTGATCAGCAGGGCGATGCCCAGCCCCAGGGCAAACTCCAGGTTGATGGCCACCGTCAGAAACCCGATGGTGCGCAGGAAGGCTTCCCAGAAATCCCAGTCACCAAAGATGCGGATGTAATTCGTCAGGCCGATGAAGTCGTAAAGCGTGGCCGGCTTGGTCAGTTTGTAGGGCGTCACGGAGGTCCACAGCGAAAACACCAGCGGCAATGCCACCACAAACACCATGGTCGCGATCGCAGGCAGCAGCAGCAGGAACGGCGCCATTTCGGTGCGTCGCGTGGTCAGGGCGCGGATCATGGGGCAAGCCTTCGAAAAAGGGTGGCGCGGCAGGCAATGCCCCCCGCGCCCGTCAGGATCAGTTGTATCCGGCGTCTTTCATGATCACGGCAGCATCGGCCTGCGCCTCGTTCAGCGCGTCGGCCGCCGTCATGTCACCGACGATCGCGGCCTGCAACTTGGGCCACAGCACGTTCGACACCTCGATCCACTCGGGGATCAGCGGCGGGGTGAACGCATCTTCCGACATCGACGCCTTGAAGGTGGTCATCGTTTCGGCCGAGAAGGTGTTGCCAGCGGCGGTAAACTCGGCAATCGCGTCATCCCAGACCTGTGTGCGGGTGGGCAGAAGGCCCTTGCGCGCTTCGACCATCTGGTTGTCATAGCTGGTCAGGAAGGTCAGGAAAGAGGCCGCAGCGGGCTTGTTGTCGCAAGCCTCGGTGATCGAGAAGCTGTGGCTTCCGGACCATCCGGTGCGCTTGCCCCCGGTCCCTTTCGGGGCGCGGATCAGCCCGACATTTCCGGCGACCTTGGAGTTCGCCGGATCGTTGAAATACGATGACCAACCGCCCCAGTCCAGATCCATCGCGATGGAGCCCGAGCCGAAGCCAAGCCCGGTGTCATCCCAGGTATAGTTGGGCACACCGGCAGGCACCGCCTTGGCGGCATAAAGATCGACGAAGAACTGCAGCGATTCAACGCCTTCGGGCGAGTTGAACGTGGGCACCCATGTGTCGTCGAACATCGCGCCGCCATTGGCGACCAGCATTTCATAGAACCGGCCGGTGATCGCCTCGTCCTTGCCGACGAACTGGAAGCCGTAGAAATCCGGCGGGTTCGAAAAGAAGATCGCCTGATCCTTGACCTGCGCCCAGGTTTCCGGCGGGGCCAGGTCATAGCCATATTTTTCCTTGAAGCCGGTCTTGTTGGCCGCGTCCTCGTAAAGCGACTTCTGATAGAAGAAGTTGGACACATCCGAATGGCGCGGCAGTTGCACCAGACGGCCATTGACGGTGGAATGCTGGATCATCAGGGGCACGAAGGCCGCGATGACCTCGGGGGCAATCAGGCCATTCAGGTCGGTGTAAATCTCGCCGTATTGCGGGGCGAAGGAGGTGTGGTTGGACCCCACGCACCAATCCAGCGTGCCGGCGGCGATGTCCTGCTTGATTTCCTTGTCCAACTCGAAGTGGTTCTTGCTGGACACGATCTCGACCTTGGCGCCGGTCGCGGCCTCCCAGTTCGGGATCTCGGCGTAGAGCGCCTCGTATTGCGCGCCGCCGATCAGTTTGACGCGCAGGGTATAGCCGTCAAAACTGCCATAATCCTGCGCCGTGGCCGGAAGGGCCAAGGCGGCAAGAGCGGTGCCCAGCACCAGTGTGGCCTTCAGTTTCATTGGTTTCTCCTCCCAAAGCGGGCGCGTTCCTGCGCCCAGTGCCGTTTCAAGATGCGGTCGCCCGCGTCTTGTCTTCCCGTCCGGCCCTGGGCGAGCCAAGACCGAACTCCTTGATGATCGCTTGCCGGTCCTGACCCAGATCCGGGGCGGCGCGCGGGTTGGTCAGCGGCGCGCCGTCGATGCGCAGCGGGCCGCGCAGCGTTGTCAGAGAGGCACTGCCGTTCGAGATGTTCTGCACCATCCGAAGCCGCTGGAACGCCTGCGTGTCCATCATCTGCGGCCAGTCCAGCACCTCGGCGCACCAGATGTCGGCGGGCTGCAAAAGGGCCAGCCAATCAGCGGTGCCCCGGGTCAGCACTGCGGCGGCGATGATCGTCTTGATCGCGTCGCGGTCGCGCATGGCGCCGCGCGGATCGTCGAACCACCGTTCCAGCCCCTGCAGGTTCATCAGCGTCGCCAGCCGTTCCAGCGACGGCGTCATGGCCAGCGCCAGCCAGCCGTCGGCGGTTTGATAAACCCCGTAGGGCGCGCCCAGATAGGCATGCGCGCCGCTGACGGCCGAGCGTTGCGGCAGGCGACCGCCATCGTTCAGATGGGTCGTCAGTACTTCGAACTGAAAGTCCAAAAGGGCTTCCAGCAGCGAGGTCTGCACCAGCCCGCCCTGTCCGGTGCGCGCCTTGCGCACAAGTGCTGCCAGCACCCCCTGCGCCAGCGCATTGCCCGCCATCATGTCGGCCGCTGCCAACCCCATGGGCATCGGCGGATCGCCCGCCGATCCGGTCAGCCACAACAGCCCCGACCGCGCCTGCGCCAACAGATCCTGCCCCGGCAGGTCAGCCCATTCGCCCGCCTCGCCGAAACCCGAGATCGAGCCGTAGACCACGCCGGGGTTCAGCACGCGCAGGTCATCATAGCCAAAGCCCTGACGTTCGATCACGCCGGGGCGGAAATTCTGCAGCACCACGTCGGCGCGGGCCACCAGCTTGCGCAGCATGGCGCGGTCAACCTCGTTGCGCAGATCGGCGGTGAAACTTTCCTTGTTGCGGTTGATGGCGTGAAACAGGCTGTTGGTGCCGCCGATTTCGGTGTCACTCAGATAAAGTGTCCGACACAGATCTCCTTGCCCGGGACGTTCGATCTTGATGACGCGCGCGCCCAGATCGGCCAGTTTCAGGCTGCACAGCGGACCCGACAGGAACTGGCTGAAGTCGATGACAAGAAGGCCTTCCAGCGGAAGTGTCATGACCGGCTCTTCCGGTAGGCGGCGTCAAGGGCGGCAAGGGTGGCGGCTTCGGTTGAAGTGCCGCGCAGACAGGCATGCAGGATGTCGCCGGCGCGGTCCTGCAAGCCCATGTAACCATCATAACGGGGGCGCAGCCAGGCGGCGTTCAACGTCGCCCGGGTGTTGCGGAAAAAGTTGGCCGTCAGCGCGTTGCAGTGGTCATCGTCCCAAGCCGCGGCATGGCCGGGTTGACCGCCCGATGCGGTGAATATCCCCTTCTGGCAGTCGGCACCGGCGATCCAGAACGCATAGTCGACGGCGATTTCGGGGTGTTTGGTAAAGGCCGAAACCGCGATGCCCGTGCCGCCCAGAACCGTGCCGCGCGGAGAGCGGGTTTCGATGCCGGGGGCGTCGTGGAAGGCCAGCGGATAGGGGCAGAAACCCTTGCGCGAATAGTTGGTATAGCCATAGCCAAAGGGCGAATAGGCGGGCGCATCCGCGGTGCGGCCCATCCATTCGTAGACGCCGATCGGGTCCAGGGTCAGGCACCGGGCGTCGACAAGGGCCACGATCTCGCGCAGGAGGCCCAGAACATGGGCGGCTTCGCCGGGGGCGATCAGATGATCGGGGTGGTCCGCCACGCCATAGCCAAGGTTCCGCGCCATGCCAAAGAAGGTCATCAGGGCGTTGATCGGGATCAGTGCAAAGCCGACCTGCCCGGCGCGGGCCAGATCCAGCACCTCCGACCAAAGCCTGGGCGGTTGATCCAGCAGGTCGGGCCGCAGACAGGCCACGGGGGTCGCGGTGTCGATCGCCAGCGACCATTGCCGCCCGGCAAAGGCATAGGAGGGGTGCGACAGGCCGACCGAGCCTGCGACGA
>JANMJC010000108.1:0-7532 GCA_031371185.1 Paracoccaceae bacterium
AGATCGACCATGTCCTCGGGGGCAAAGGGGGCCGCGCCGTTGTCTTCGATGCGCAGGGTCAGCACGGTTTCCTCGCCCATGATGGCAAAGGCCGGGGCCGAGGTGATGACGATGCGACGATCCCAATCGGCTTTGGTGCCGGTCAACAAAAGGTGGAGGGGGGCGGGCAGGTCGGGAGTGGCCCCCATGTCGTGTATCTGGCCATCCGAGATCACGATGGCGCCCGCGATGCGCCCGCGCGGCTCTTCGGCAAGGGCGCGGGCCAGGGCGGTCATCGCCTCGGTTCCGCCGTCGTCCGCACTGTCGGGCAGCCGCACGATGCGCAGTTCGGTGTTGTCCATCGCGGCGATTTCGGCCTGAACGGCGGCCAGGGCCGCCTGCGACTGCGCCGCACGGCCCGCCAGTTGGTTCGAGGCGCTGTCATCGACCACCACGATGACGATATCGGACAGCGGCTTTTGCAATTCGCTTTGCAGGGACGGGTTGGCAAGGGCCGCGATCAGCGTCAGCCCCGCCACAAGGCGCAGGGGCCAGCCCGGCAGTCCGCGCCACAGGGCCAGCGCCAGCAGGACAACGGCCAGAGCGGCCAGCGCCCAGATCAGGCCCCAGGGCAGCAAAGGTGCGAAGATGACCGACTGGCTCATTCGCCCAGCCTTTCCAGCAAGGCGGGCACATGCACCTGATCCGATTTGTAGTTGCCGGTCAGCACATGCATGATCAGGTTGATGCCGAACCGGTTGGCCATTTCGCGCTGCCGCTCGCCGCCCTCCCCGCGCCCGATGGGGTACAGGGCGGCACCGTAGTCATCGGTGGCCCATGCCGAGGCCCAGTCGTTGGCCCCGATCACCACCGGCGTCACGCCGTCATTCTGCGGACGAAACGGCATGCCCTCGGCGGCGTCGGCCTGCAGGGGCGCGGCTTCGACCCACAGGATCGGGCTGTCGAAACGGCCGGGGAAGGTCTGGATCAGATAGAAGCTGCGGGTCAGGATATGATCCTGGGGGATCACATCCAGCGGGGGGATATCAAGGCCCTGCGCCAGGGCGCGCAGGGTGTCGGCTTCGGGCGTCGCAGCCCCCCCCGCCGAAATATCGCCGTCGCGCGTGTCAAACAGGATCATCCCGCCGCTGCGCAGATAGGCGTTCAGCCGGTCATAGGCGCGCGGGCTGGGCAGGGGCTGCCCCGGCGCGATGGGCCAGTAGAGAAAGGGAAAGAAGGCCAGCTCGTCGGTCTCGATGTCGACCCCCATCGGCGCAAGCGGTTCGATCGAGGTGCGTTCGGCCAGACGGTCGGACAGGCCCTGCAGACCCTGTTCGGACAGGGTGTCAAGGGCGGCATCGCCGCTGCGCACAAAGGCCAGAACCACGCCTTCGGTGGCGGCGATGGCGGTTTGATCGCTGGTGGTGGGCAGGCTTTGGGCATGGGCCTGCGGGGTCGGGGCAGACAGCGCCAGCCCCAACAAGACGGCGGGAACGGCGCGCCGGACAAACGCGGGCAGGCGGCCCGACAGCCACAGGGCCGCAAGGATGTCGATCAGCGTCAGGCAAAGCGCCAGCGCAAGAAGCGGGCCCTTCAGCGCCTGCGCCGCGGTGGCTTGCAGGCCTTCGATGATCTGGCCGGCGGGCCAGACCGCCGGGGCCAGCACGGTGTCGGCACTGACCGCGTTCAGCGCCAGACTGCGCCCGCCCTCGGTGTACAGCCCGGGCGGCAGGCCCGCCGCGGGGCCTGCGTTCAGCGCGGCGCCCAGAACCTCGCCCGCCACGCCGGGCAGATCCTCGGCCGCTTTGCCAACGCCGTACCCATCCAGCACCCGCGCCGCGCGCCAGACTTGCCCTTGCAGGGCCTCGGGTCTGGGGGGTTCGGACCCCGCCGACACCGCCAGCCGTTCCAGCATCTGCACGAACAGGCCCGACAGCGGCAGGCTGGACCATTCGGCATTGGCGGTGACATGGAACAGCACGACCTGCCCGTCGCCAAGCGTCTTGCGGGTGACCAGCGGCGTGCCATCGGCCAAAGCGGCGATGGTGCGGGTGGTCAGATCGGGGTCGGGCTGGGCCAACACCTGCTGGCTGACCGTCACCTCGGGCGGAACCGCCAGCCCGTGAAACGGCGAGCCTTCGGGGAAAGGTGCCAGCGGGCGCGGATCACCCCAGCTCATCGCGCCACCCAACTCGCGGCCGCCCTCGCGCAGGCGCACCGGCATCAGGGGGTCTTCCTCGGCCCGGCTCAGGTCCGACGCCGCCAGCCTTGGCCCGGCAAAGCGCAGCAACAGCCCGCCCTCGTCGACCCAATCGGCCAGCGCATCGGTTTCGGGTTGGGTCAGGCGGGCGACGTCGGCCAGGATCACCACATCGGGGCTGGCTTTCAGCATATCCGTCAGCGCGCCTTCGATCACCTCGGTCGAGGGCGCAAGCGCCTGACGCAGGTAATGGGTCTGGTCCAGAAGGGTCAGCGCCTCTTTCGCGGAACCGCCCGACAGGATCGCCACCTTGCGCCGCTTGAGGCTGTCATCGGCCAGCGTGACCGACCCTGCCGAGCGCTGGCCCAGAATCTCGAACCGGTTCAGACGGTTGCGCAATTCGGGCGGCAGGGACAGGCTGGCTTGCCCGGTGGTTTCGGCAGCGGCAAGGTCAAGGACAAAGCGCGCCAACTCGCGGTCAACCCCCGAGGGGTCGGGCCCGCGACCGATCACCTCGATCCGGGCCTGCGGTCCGCCAAGCGGGCGCAGGACCGACACGGTCACAGCGCCGTCCTTGACCTGCGGCGGCAACAGGGCCAGGGGTGCCGCCGGGGACTGATAGATCCGCAGATCGCCCCTGGCGGCCAAAGCGGCCTGCAACGCGGCGCGACCGTCATGCGCCAGCCCGTCCGACAGCCAGAAGCTGGAGAACTCCCCCGGCGGCAGGGCCTGCGCCCAGGCCGCCATCTGGCCGGGCAGCCAGGGGGCGGGGTCGGTGGCATTCGCACGCGCCAGGGCGACGTCGGCGGATTGAAAGGCTGGGGTCTGCGGCGGGTCGGTCAGCGAGATCAGGGCCACCGGACGGGCGGTGCGGGCGGCTTGCGCCAGAATCTCGGCAATCCTGGCGCGACGACTGGCCCAATCCGGCGCCTCGGCCCAGCCGCCATCGACGACCACCAGCAAGGGCCCGCTTCCGGGCCGGGCAGGAGTGGGATTAAGGACCGGGCCCGCAAAGCCCACGACTGCTGCAGCCACGGCGACGATGCGCAGCACCAGCAACCACCACGGCGTGCGGTCGGCCTGCCGTTGGTCGTCGGTCAGCCCCAAAAGCAGCATCACGGCGGCAAAGCGCCGGCGTTTGGCGGCCGGAGGAATGGCCCGCAGGATCAGCCACAGCACCGGCAGCGCGATCAGGCCGACCAGCAAAAGGGGTTGGGTAAAGGTCAGGGCGGCAAACATGGCTACTGATGCACCCCAAGCGCCTGATGCGCCCACAACAGCGGCACCAGTGCTGGCGCGTCGGTATGGTGGCAGGTCACATGCCAGCCCAGGGCGCGCGCCATGCGGGCGAGGTCCGCCTTGCGGTCGGCCAGACGGGCCAGATAGCGGGGCCGCAGGTCGCCCGCCTCTTGGGTTTCAAAGGCGATGCCACCGCCGATGGACTGAAAGATCGTGCGGCCGTCAAAAGGAAAATCCTCTTCCACCGGGTCAAGGACCTGAACAAGCAGCCCGCGTACCCCCTTGTCGGCAGCTTCGGCCAGGGCCTGTTGCAGGGGCGCAAGGTCGCCCAGAAAGTCAGAGATCACCACGGCGCGGCCATGCGCGATCACGTCGTGCAACGAGGGCGCGCCGAATTCGGCAGCGGTCGGCGTGCCAAGCGCCTGCGCCATCGGCTGCACCTGCGCCATGCCGGCCCGAGGCCGACCCTGCCCCTCGACACCCACCCTTTCGCCGCCACGCAGCAGCGAAATGGCCAATGCCAGCGCCAGAACGGCGGCACGATGGGCCTTGGTCGGTCGCGACGCGGCCCCTTGAAACTGCATGGATTTCGCGGGATCGACCCAGAATGTGACCCCCTGCGACGCCTGCCATTCACGCTCGCGGACAAAGGGCGCGTCAGAGCGTGCCGAACGGCGCCAGTCGATGGTGCGCGCGCTGTCGCCCGGCACCGCGGGGCGGTACTGCCAGAAATCCGCCCCGGCCCCGGCCCGGCGCCGGCCATGCAACCCCAGGGACAGGGCTGACGACAGGCGCTCAGCCTGAGCCAGAAGCGCGGGCAGCGACTGTCCAAGGTTTTCGGCCTGAACCCGCAGGGCGGCAGGCGTGGTCACGCAGCGGCCTCCTGGCCCAGATCCGCGCCCAGGGTCGCCTCGGTCATGCGTGCGATCAGCCCGGCCAAAGATTCGCCGCGCGCACGGGCGGCAAAGCTGAGCGCCATGCGGTGCGACAGGACAGCGCGGGCGAGGGCGGCCACATCGGCAACCCCGGGGGCCAACCGCCCATCCAGCAGCGCGCGCGCCCGCACTGCCAGCATCAACGCTTGCGCCGCGCGCGGCCCCGGCCCCCAGGACAGCACGCCTTCGACGGCGCGACCCTCGGGTTCACCGGGACGGCAGGCGCGCACGAGGTCCAGAATGGATTCGACCACCCTTTCGCCCACCGGCATCCGCCGGATCAACATCTGCGCCTCGATCAACTGATCGGCGGTGAAGACTTGGCTGACCCTGGCCTCGACAGCACCCGTGGTGGCCAGCAGGATCTCACGCTCGACCGCGCGGGTCGGATACTCGACGTCGATCTGTACGAGGAAGCGGTCAAGCTGCGCCTCGGGCAGGGGATAGGTGCCTTCCTGTTCGATCGGGTTCTGGGTGGCCAGCACATGAAACGGCGGCCCCAGCGGGCGATGAATGCCCGCGATGGTGACCTCGCGCTCTTGCATGGCCTGCAGAAGGGCCGACTGGGTGCGGGGGCTGGCGCGGTTGATCTCGTCCGCCATGAGCAATTGGCAAAAGACCGGGCCTTGCAGGAACCGGAACGACCTTGTGCCATCGGCGGCGGTTTCCAGCACTTCAGAGCCCAGAATATCGGCGGGCATCAGATCGGGGGTGAACTGGATGCGGCTGGCGTTCAGACCCATGACAGTGGACAAGGTATCGACCAGCAGCGTCTTGCCCAGACCCGGCAGACCCACCAGCAGCCCATGCCCGCCGCACAAAAGCGCGGTCAGCGACAGATCGACCACCTTTTCCTGCCCGATGAAGCGCCCGGCGATCATTTCCCGCGCCACCTTCAGGTTTTCGCCCAGGGCTTCGATCTGCGGGACAAGACGGGCGGCATCAGACATGACATTGCTCCAAAGGTTCACTAGATGCATTAGAGCGAATGACGGGTTCGGGCACAAATGACAAACGAGAAATCGGCACAAAACTTCGTGAGACCGCCTGCCCCCCTCTCGGCGGAGGGGCTGGCAAAGGCTGCGTCGGGCGTGGCCAAGGGGCGCGGTCCGGCGCCGGTGCATCTGTGGAATCCGGCGTTTTGCGGTGATCTGGACATCCGCATCGCCCGCGACGGCCAGTGGTACTGTCTGGGAACGCCAATCGGACGCGCGCCCTTGGTCAAGTTGTTCTCGAACATCCTCAAACGCGAGGGCGACGCCTATTTTCTGGTGACACCCGCCGAAAAGGTCGGGATCAGGGTGGATGACGCGCCGCTGTTCGTGGTGGATTTCGAGCGGGCGGGCGAGGGGCGGGCCCAGGTTTTGCAGGTGATCTGCAAGACCGACGAGGTGGTGACACTGGACGCCGACCACGCGCTGCGGGTGGTGCGCGACCCCGTGTCGGGCGAACCTTCGCCCTATGTCCACATCCGTTCCGGGCTGGAGGCGCGCATCGACCGCAAGACTTTCTATCGTCTGATCGACCTTGGGGCGCATGAACCGCGTGACGGCGGCGATTGGTTCGGTCTATGGTCCGCGGGCTGTTTCTTTCCGATCATCCCTTCCGCAGAATTGACCTGACCCGCCTGATGCCCTTGTTCGCCGCCAATATCACCATGCTGTTCACCGAGGTTCCGATGCTGGACCGGCCCGGTCTTGCCGCTCAGGCCGGGTTTGACGGGGTCGAGGTGCTGTTTCCCTATGACTGGCCGGTCAAGGACTGGGACGTAGCGCTGGCCGGTCTGCCGGTGGCGATGATCAACACCCCGCCGGGCGATTGGGTGGCGGGGGATCGCGGATTTGCCGCCATGCCCGACGACGTGGGCCGCTTTCAGGACAGCTTTCTGCGCGCCGCCGAATTTGCATCGCGCGTGGGCGCCGCGCGGGTGCATGTGATGGCGGGCGTGGCCAAGGGCCCGCAGGCCGAACAGACCTTTGGCGAGAATCTGATCTGGGCGGCGGCACAGGCCCCCGACCTGAAACTGGTGATCGAGCCTTTGAACGTCGAGGACATGCCGGGGTACTTTCTGAACGATTTCGATCAGGCGGGCCGCATTCTGGATGATCTGGGGCTGGCATCCGTCGGTTTGCAGTTCGATCTGTGGCACGCCGCGCGTATTCACGGCGATGCAGCAGCGGTCTGGGCCCGCCACGAGGCGCGCATCCTGCATGTCCAGATCGCGGGATTTCCGGCGCGCAATGAACCGGGCGGCGGCGGGTTCGACCTGACGGGCCTGTGCTCGCGGGTCGATCAGATCGGCTATTCCGGCTGGATCGGCGCCGAATACCGCCCGGCGCGCGCCACGGTGCACGGGCTGCGCTGGCTGGGCGCGCTGAAATCGCGGTCGGTTGCCATCGGTTGACGGCGGTTGCCGCGAATCTTTGCCCGAATCTGCCGGCTCGCGTAGGCTCTTGGCGCAGATCGCCCGGAAGAGACCGCTCAGGAGACGGCCATGACCCTGCTTTCCAACGACAATCCGGTCTTCGTGACCTATGCCATTGCGGCAGCGCTGATGGTGCTGAAGGTCATGGGACAGGGCTGGATGACGGTCTACCGGATGATGAAAAGCAATTCCGGCCTGGCCAGTCCCGAGGATGTTCAGCGCGGGCTGTTGAACAAATCCCCCAACCCGGACCAGCTGGCGATCAACGACTATGTCGACCGGTCGCGCAGGATGCACCGCAACGACCTTGAAAACATTCCGGCTTTTCTGGCAGCGGGTCTGATCTTTGTGACGGTCGACCCGGAACTGTGGCTGGCGAGGGGCGTGTTTTACGGCTTCGTTCTGGCCCGTCTTGCGCATTTCGCGGCCTATGTGACCAAGCAGCCGCACGAGGTTCGCGCGACCTTTTACACCATCGGATCGGTGCTGGTGATCTATATGGCGCTGCATGCGCTGTGGGTTTTGGTGCTGTAGCAGGCCTTGCCCCAGCCCGCCCCGCCCCGTTACAAGGGGTCATTGCAGATCAAGGATCAGATCGCCATGACCATCGCCGCCCCGGAAACCCAGATCGTAACCAAATGGAAGGTCGCTTGTGATGGCGGCGAGGGTGCCCTGGGCCATCCGCGGGTCTGGCTGTCCATTCCGCAAGAGACGGGCTTTGTCGAATGCGGTTATTGTGACAAGCGCTTCGAGA
>JANMJC010000111.1:0-2274 GCA_031371185.1 Paracoccaceae bacterium
CAGGCGCCAAGCCCTCCGACCAGAAGAATCGCTATCATAGTGGTGCGAATTGACATGATGATGTCCTCGTTCGTTGTCTCAGGTCCCCCGATCCCTTGGTTTCCGTTCTTTCAGCGGAATAAGGCGCAATTATGCTAAATCTTCGACATTTTCGCCCAGATCGTTTCTTTTCAGGCAACAATAGGCCCTGCGGGGCGTGCAGGCCGAAACTTGGTCGTTGTTAGCGCTAACAGCATCTGCTAAACCGCGCCCACTCCCTTTGACCGGAACCACAGGACCGCGCCTTGACCCTTCATCCCATCCTTGATCGCATTACCGACCGCATTCGCGAACGATCGCACCGGACACGAAGCGACTATCTTGGTCGGCTTGCCGCCGCCGTGGCAAGCGGTCCTGCCCGTGCCCATCTGTCCTGCGGCAATCAGGCCCATGCCTATGCCGCGATGGAGGGCGACAAAGATCGTCTTGTGGCCGCCCGCGCCCCCAACATCGGCATCGTGACCGCCTATAACGACATGCTGTCGGCGCATCGACCTTACGAATCCTACCCCGAATTCATTCGGGAAACCGCCCGCAGGCTGGGGGCCACCGCCCAGGTGGCCGGCGGCGTGCCCGCGATGTGTGACGGGGTGACCCAAGGGCAGGCCGGCATGGAGTTGTCGCTGTTTTCGCGCGACGTGATCGCGCTGGCGGCCGGCGTGGCGCTTAGCCACAACACCTTTGACGCCGCGCTTTTTCTGGGGGTCTGTGACAAGATCGTACCCGGCCTGATCATGGCGGCGGCCACCTTTGGCCATATCCCGGCGGTCTTTGTGCCCGCGGGACCGATGACCTCCGGTCTGCCCAATGACGAGAAATCGAAAGTCCGCAACGCTTTTGCCGAAGGCCGCGCCACCCGCGACGACCTGATGCGCGCCGAGATGGCCAGCTATCACGGGTCGGGCACCTGCACCTTTTACGGCACCGCCAACACCAACCAGATGCTGATGGAGTTCATGGGCCTGCACCTGCCCGGCGCGTCCTTTGTGACCCCCGGCACGCCCCTGCGCACCGCCCTGACCGAGGCCGCCGTTGAACGCGCCACCGCGATCACCGCCCTGGGCAACGATTTCCGCCCCGCCGGAGAGGTTCTGGACGAACGCGCCTATGTCAACGGCATCGTCGGGCTGATGGCGACGGGCGGGTCAACCAACCTGATCCTGCATCTGCCCGCCATGGCGCGCGCCTCGGGCGTGCTGCTGGACCTCGCCGACTTTGACGATCTGTCGCAGGCCGTGCCGCTGATGGCCAAGGTCTATCCCAACGGTCTGGCCGACGTGAACCATTTTCACGCGGCGGGCGGGCTGCCTTTCATGATCGGCCAGTTGCTGGACGCGGGGCTTTTGCATCCCGATGCCAAGACCGTGCTGGGCCATGGGCTGGCGGCCTATCGTCAGGACCCCCGGCTGACCGACGGCAAGCTGACCTGGGTCGACGGGCCAAAGGCCAGCCTGAACGACAGGATCCTGCGCCCTGCGTCCGATCCTTTTGCCGTGACGGGCGGTTTGCGCCAGCTTTCGGGCAATCTGGGGCGCGGTGTGATCAAGGTCTCTGCCGTGGCCCCCGAACGGTACATCATTCAGGCCCCGGCGCGGATCTTTGCCTCGCAGGGGGCGGTCAAGGCGGCGTTCAAAGCCGGTGAGTTCACCACCGACACCGTTGTCGTCGTGCGCTTTCAGGGCCCGCGCGCCAATGGAATGCCGGAACTGCACTCGCTGACGCCGATGCTGTCGGTGCTGCAGGATCGCGGGCTGAAGATGGCGCTGGTCACCGACGGGCGCATGTCGGGGGCGTCGGGAAAGGTCCCGGCGGCCATCCACGTCTCGCCCGAGGCGGCGCAGGGCGGCCCGCTTGCCCGTCTGCGCGACGGCGACATTATCCGGCTGGACGCGGTGGCAGGCACGCTGTCGGTGCTGGCCGAAGATTTCGACGCCCGCCCCGCCATCGTGCCCGACCTTTCCGACAACGCTTTCGGCATCGGCCGCGAGTTGTTCGAGGTGTTCCGCCGCAACGTCGGCGCTGCCGAAACCGGTGCTGCCCTTATCGTCTGACCCCTTCCCTATCTCACAGGTTTTCAACATGACCCCCGCTGAACAATCCCTGAAAGCCGCCGAAATCTGCGCTTTGGCCCCGGTCGTGCCGGTGCTGGTGATCGACGACCTGGCCCATGCCGCCCCCTTGGCCCGCGCTTTGGTGGCCGGCGGCCTGCCCGCGCTGGAGGTGACGCTGCGCACG
>JANMJC010000118.1:0-9971 GCA_031371185.1 Paracoccaceae bacterium
TCCTTGTCGATCACCACCTTGCCGGCGCGGCCGAGCATGTTGACGGTGACGCTTTCGAGCTTCATGCCGAGCTCATCGGAGATCACCTGACCGCCGGTCAGGATCGCGATGTCCTGCAGCATCGCCTTGCGACGATCGCCAAAACCCGGAGCCTTGACGGCGGCAATCTTCAGCCCGCCGCGCAGCTTGTTGACGACCAGCGTGGCCAAAGCCTCGCCTTCGACGTCTTCCGAGATGATCAGCAGCGGCTTTTGCGACTGGATCACGGCTTCCAGCAACGGAACCAGCGGCTGAAGCGAGCCCAGCTTTTTCTCGTGCAGCAGCACAAGGCAGTCTTCCAGATCGGCAACCATCTTGTCGGGGTTGGTCACGAAATAGGGCGACAGGAAACCACGGTCGAACTGCATGCCTTCGACAACGGTCGTTTCGGTCTCAAGGCCCTTGTTCTCTTCGACGGTGATCACACCCTCGTTGCCGACTTTCTGCATCGCTTCGGCGATCTGACGGCCGATTTCGACTTCGCCGTTGGCCGAGATGGTGCCAACCTGAGCGACTTCAGCGGTATCCTTGACCGGACGTGCGGCGGCTTTGATGGCTGCCACAACCTTGGCGGTGGCAAGGTCGATGCCGCGCTTCAGGTCCATCGGGTTCATGCCCGCTGCAACCGACTTCATGCCGTCCTTGATGATGGCTTGCGCCAGAACGGTGGCGGTGGTGGTGCCGTCGCCCGCTTCGTCATTGGTGCGCGAAGCGACTTCCTTCACCATCTGCGCGCCCATGTTTTCGAACTTGTCGGACAGTTCGATTTCCTTGGCAACCGTCACGCCGTCCTTGGTGATGCGCGGGGCGCCAAAGGATTTGTCGATGACCACGTTGCGGCCCTTGGGGCCCAAGGTGACCTTGACGGCATCGGCAAGGATGTTCACGCCGCGCAGCATGCGGTCGCGGGCATCGGTCTCAAAACGTACGTCTTTCGCTCCCATCGGGGAAACTCCTGTCTAAGATGTTGAAAAGGAAAGCAGGCTCAGGGCGCTGTCGCACCCGAACCCATGCCTCAGGAGATGATCCCGAGGATGTCGCTTTCTTTCATGATCAGCAGATCTTCGCCGTCCAGTTTCACTTCGGTGCCCGACCATTTGCCGAACAGGATCTTGTCGCCAGCCTTGACCGACGGAGCGATCAACTCGCCCGAATCCTTGCGTGCGCCCGGACCGGCCGAAACGACCATGCCCTCGGCGGGCTTTTCCTTGGCGGTGTCGGGGATGATCAGGCCGCCCTTGGTCTTGTCTTCGCCTTCGATGCGACGAACCAATACGCGGTCATGAAGCGGTGTGAATGCCATCTGGGTACACTCCCTTGAGTTTCCAGGTTTGAATGAAATTAGCACTCGTTGTACATGAGTGCTAACGACGCTGACCTATGCGCTCGCAGGTCTTGTGTCAACACCCGCGACGCGCAAAATTGTTGCGGTTCAGGGCCGGTCGGGCTTGGCCCCCGGGGCGTCGCGTGTCAGGGTCGCCCCGAAACCGGCAGGAGGCCGACGTGCGCAGACTGCTTCCCTTCTTGTGTCTGGCATCGGTGCTTCTGGCTCCTTCGCTGCACGCGCAGTGCAACGGTCAGGACCTGATCGCGGCCCTGCCCCCGGCCGAACTGGCGGATCTGCGCGCCCGTGCCGACGCGGTGCCGTTTGCGACCGGCAATCTGTGGCGCGCGACGCGGGGAGATCAGACGATCATCCTTGCCGGAACGCTGCATCTGGATGACCCGCGATTTGACGCGCTGATGACCACCCTCGCCCCGCTGGTGCTCGGGTCCGACCTGTTGTTGGTCGAGGCCGGGCCGCAGGAACAGCGCCAGTTGACGTTGCGGCTGTCGCAGGACCCGTCGCTTTTGATCAACACCGATGGCCCGACCCTGCCCGAACTGATGCCAAAGCCCGACTGGCAGCGCCTGTCGGCGGCGATGTCGGCGCGCGGGGTGCCGGGGTTCATGGCAGCCAAGTTCCGGCCGTGGTATGTCTCGATGCTGTTGTCGCTGCCGCCCTGCGCCATGACAGCGGGGATTCCCAACGGGCTGGACCAGCGGTTGATGGCGCTTGCGCAGGATAACGACCTGCCGGTGCAGGCATTGGAACCCTATGACACCGCGTTCAAGGTGTTTCAGGACGGCTCGCTGGACGAACAAGTCAAGATGCTGACGGGCGCGCTGGCCGCCGAAGCGCAGTCCGAAGACATGAGCGCCACGATGATCAACGCCTATTTTGCCGAGGATACGAGGCTGAGTTGGGAGTTCACCAAGGTCTGGACCCGGTCCATCCCCGGCTATGACCAAGCCACCGCCGAGGCCGAGTTTGCCATGCTGGAAAACAACCTGATGATCGGACGCAATGTCGCGTGGATTCCGGTGATCGAGGCGGCAGCGCAGAAGGGTCCGGTGTTCGTGGCCTTTGGCGCGCTGCATCTGGCGGGCGATCAGGGGGTGCTGGCCCTGTTGCGCGGCCAAGGTTTTGCCATCGAGCGGATCACGTCCGCCGAGGTTCCTGCGCCATGAACCTGAGCGATCATCGCCTGACGCGCCTGACCGTGCTGGACTTCGGCCTGTTCGACGTGGGTCCGGGCCAGCGCCTGATCGGCATTCCGGGGTTCCTCATGGAAACCGACCGGGGCGCGCGGATTCTGGTCGATACCGGGTTTGACCCCTTGTATGCCAGCGATCCCGACGCTGCCCTCGCGCGCGACGGTCTGGCACGGTTCGGCCGTCTGGTGGATTTCAGCGCGGCGCAGACCCTGCCCGGCCAACTGGCCCTGCTGGGCCTGACCCCCGCCGACATCAATGCCGTGGTCCTGACCCATGGCCATATCGACCATGTCGGAGGACTGCCCATGCTGACCTGCCCGATCTACCTGACCGCCGCCGAGCGGGCCGAACCGCGCCCGGTCTATTTTGGCGACGCCCGCCCGATCGACTGGCCCGATGTGCCCTATGTCCTGATCGAAACCCCGACCACGATTGCGCAGGGCATCACCCTGCTGCCCACCCCCGGGCATACGCCCGGTCATCTGTCACTGGCGCTGACGTTGCCCTCGGGCGCGGCGCTGATCCTTGCCGCCGATGCCATCAACCGCGCCTCCGAACCTGACGAGGGCTTTCCCGATGCCGACGATCCGGTGACCGCCGCCCGTTCGGCGGCAGAATTGACAGCCATGGCCGCCCGCCTTGGCGCGCAGGTCCTGTACGGCCACGAGCCCGCCCAATGGCCTCTGTGGCCCAAGGCCCCGGCCCCATGGCGGTAATGGCGCCCCATCGCAAGGGGGTCCTTCTGCTGATCGGCGCGACGCTCGCCTGGAGCACGGCAGGCCTGTTCGCCCGGTCGATCCACTTGGACGCACCCACCATGACCCTGTGGCGCGCGCCCTTCGGGGCCCTGGGGCTGATTGGGGTGATCCTGTGGCTGCAAGGCCGCGACGGCCTGCGGGATTTCGGGCGTCTGGGGCGTTCGGGGATCGCCTATGCGGTGGCCTCGGGGCTGGGGATCCTGTTCTTCATCGCCTCGCTGAAAGGCACGACGATCGCCCATGTCTCGATCATCTATGCCACGCTGCCCTTTGTGGCGGGCGCGATCGGCTGGATGGCCCTGCGCGAACGACCCGGAAAATCTGCGATCCTTGCCGCTGTCGTGGCACTGGCAGGATCGGTGGTCATGGTGGGTCTGGGGGGCGACGGGCACATCTTTGGCGACCTGATGGCCTTTGGCATGGTGGTGTCGATGGCCACCTTGCTTGTGATGGCGCGGGCCAACCCGGCGCTGCCCACCCTGCAGGCGGGGGCGCTGGCCGCGATGCTGACGCCGCTGCTGTGCCTGCCCTTCGCCACGCTGACATGGGTCGGGACCGACCAGCTTGTGCTTTTGGCCGGGTTCGGCCTGTCGAACTCGACCCTGGGTTTTGCGCTTTTCATTCTGGGGTCGCGCCATTTGCCGCCGGTCGAAACCGCGCTGATCTCGGCGCTTGAAGTGCCGATGACGCCGTTCTGGGTCTGGCTGGTCTTTGCCGAAACCCCGACGCTGCCGACCCTGATCGGCGGGGGCATGGTGATGGCGGCGGTTCTGGTTCATATTCTGGTGCAGGCCAGACATGACCACGCCTTGCGCCAACAGAACCCGCCCCATGCCCCTTCCTGATCCCCTGACCCCGGCCACTTCTTTCGGGGGGTGTCGCATCTGACGGTACCGCCATACAAGAGACGGATTTTTCCGAATTCTGAGACCTGGTGTTTTCGGGAAGACCGGGGCCGCCTGCCTGCCGGGCCCCTTTGCGCAATCCCGGGGCCTGCACCGCGAGGGGCTGATCCTTGCCCAAACCGCCCGAAAGCGATGGCACGCGGCAGGCGGGCGGTGCACAGCAGCGATCCGCCCTGCAAAAGCTGCAACGCAGCTTCCCGCCCCGGACCGGGCCTGCCCCCGTGACAAGGCGGAAGCACTTCGCTATACGGCCTCAAATTCTCTTGCCCTGAAGGTTTTCCCATGACCACGCTCGTCTTCGGCCACAAATCTCCCGACACCGATGCCACGCTTTCGGCCATCATCTGGGCCTGGTATCTGACCCATGTAAAAGGCGGCAATGCCGAGCCGCGCCTGTTGGGCGAGCCCAACACCGAAGCGGCCTTTGTGCTGAAGCATTGGGGCTTTGCGCGGCCCGCAATCATCTCGGATGTCGAGGCGGGTCAGCAGGTGGTGATCGTGGACACCAACAACCCGGCCGAACTGCCGCCCTCGATCAACGAGGCCTCCATCATGGCGATCATCGACCACCACATGCTGGTGGGCGGGCTGAAAACCAAGACGCCGATCAACGTGGTGATGCGCCCGCTGGCCTGCACCGCCACCGTGATGCACGACATCATGGGCGACGACGTGGCCAAGCTGCCGCGCGAGATCAAGGGCGCGATGCTGTCGTGCATCCTGTCGGACACGCTGGAGTTTCGCAGCCCGACAACCACCGACCATGACCGCGCCGTGGCCGAAAAGCTGGCGGCCGATCTGGGCGTGTCGATCCCCGACCTTGCCACCGCGATGTTCGAGGCCAAGTCGGATGTCTCGGCGTTCAGCGACGCCGAACTGCTGCGGATGGATTCCAAGGAATACAACGTGGCGGGCCGCGAGTTGCGCGTGTCGGTGCTGGAAACCACCGCGCCCAAGATCGTGCTGGACCGCAAGGCCAGCCTGATGGCCTCGATGGTGGGCGTGGCGAAAGAAGACGGCGCGGATCAGGTCTTGCTGTTCGTCATCGACATCCTGAAGGAAGAGGCCACTCTTCTGGTGCCGAACGATCTGGTCAAACAGATGGCCGAAGCGTCGTTTGGCTGCAAGGTGACGGGCGATACCGTGGTGTTGCCGGGGATCATGAGCCGGAAAAAGCAGATCATCCCGTCGCTGAAGATGTAAGCGCAGAAAAATCGCTGCAAACTGCAATGGGCCGTGGGAAACCTCGGCCCGTTTTGCTAAGGGACCGGAACAGGAACGGAGTGCACCATTGACCGACATCATCGCCAATCTTGCCGACCTGACCGGGCGCTATGACGCGGTCTTTTGCGATCTTTGGGGATGCCTGCACGATGGTCGCGCGCCCTTCCCCTCGGCCGTCGCCGCCTTGCAAAGCTTCCGCAAGACCGGGGGCCGCGTGGTTCTCTTGACCAATGCGCCGCGCCCGAAATCGTCGGTGGCCGCCCAACTGAAGCAGATGGGTTGTCCGCGCGACGTCTGGGACGAGATCGTGACCTCGGGCGATGCGGCGCAATATGCCATGCTGGCCGGGGCCGTCGGGCGCGAGGTGGCTTTTATCGGCGCGCCCAAGGACGAGCCGTTCTTTACCGAATTCTCGGACGATCTGGCGACCTTTGCCGCCTCTCAGCCGCCGATTGCGCGCGTGCCGATGGACCGCGCCACCGGCATCGTGTGCACCGGACTGCGCGACGATCTGACCGAAACGCCCGCCGACTATCACGCGGCGCTGCTTTTGGGCAAAACCCTTGGCCTGCCGATGCTGTGCGCCAATCCCGATCTGGTGGTGGATTACGGGGACAGGCGGTTGTTCTGCGCCGGGGCACTGGCGGCGGAGTATGAAAAGCTGGGCGGCACCGCCCTGTATTTCGGCAAACCGCATCCGCCGATCTATGATCTGGCCCGGCGCCGTCTGGCCGCCATGGGGTTGCGGGACGAGGCGCAGATCCTGTGCATTGGCGACGGGATCGGCACCGATGTTCAGGGCGGCATGTCGGAAGGGCTGGACACGCTGTTTGTCACCGGGGGATTGGCGGCCGACCAGTTCGGACCTGACGTGGACAACCCCGACAGGAACCTGCTGACCCACTGGCTTGACGCCCGGATGATGTCGGCCACTTTCGCGATCGGGCGCCTTCGCTGATCTGAAAGCCATAAAATTGCGCGCAGCGTTTCTGGAGCGCATAATTGATGCGCCGCCGATTGCGCTGCATTGCAGCATTCGCTAATGTCCCGGTCACCTCAGTCGGGAATCGTCCCTTGCTTGACAATCGTCCGCGCGGCACCATCTGCATCGAAGACCTTGAAATCGGCATGATCCGGTTTCTGCGCAAGACCGTGACCGACCGCGATATCGAGCTGTTTGCCGAGGTGTCGACCGACCGCAACCCGGTGCATCTGGACGACGCCTATGCCCGCGACACGATCTTTCAGGGCCGCATCGCGCATGGCATGCTGACGGCGGGACTGATTTCGGCGGTGATCGGCGAGCAGCTTCCGGGGCATGGCACGGTCTATCTGGGCCAGTCGCTGAAATTCATCGCTCCGGTGCGCCCGGGCGACATCGTCCATGCCGAGGTCAAGGTCGCGGCCA
Organism: Paracoccaceae bacterium; assembly: GCA_031371185.1. Classification (GTDB taxonomy): domain Bacteria; phylum Pseudomonadota; class Alphaproteobacteria; order Rhodobacterales; family Rhodobacteraceae; genus CAIYZT01. Next base: position 6,873 of record JANMJC010000118.1, read on the forward strand.
TTGACCATGCAAAACGCCGGGTGACCCTTGAAACCCACTGCTTGGTGGGCAATACGGTGGTCGTGAAGGGCGAAGCGCTGGTTTTGGCGCCCAGCCGCAAGTTCGACTGACGGGGCAACCGCCCGAAGGGGTTCGATGCGGATCTACAAGGACTGGAACTGGGTGGATCCGGCGGCGCGCGGCGCGTCGGTGGCGATGGGCAATTTCGACGGCATCCATTTGGGCCACCAGAAGGTGATCGACCTTGCCCGCCACCATGGCCCCTTGGGCATCGTGACCTTCGAGCCGCATCCGCGTCAGGTCTTTGCCCCCGATGGCCCGGCTTTCCGGCTGATGAATGCCGAGGCGCGGGCCAACCGTCTGGCCAAGCTGGGCGTGGACACCTTGTTCGAACTGCCCTTCAACAAGCTGTTGTCGGGGATGGACCCGGAAACCTTTGCGGCCCGCGTTCTTGCCGAAAGTCTGGGCGTGTCCCATGTCGTTGTCGGCGCGGATTTCTGCTTTGGCAAGGGGCGGGCGGGGCGTGCCGGCGACCTTGAACGGCTGGGCAAGGCGCATGGCTTTGGCGTGACGGTGGCCGAACTGGTGATGGACGGCGCGCGCGAGGTCTCATCGACCGCGATCCGGGCGGCCCTTGCTGCCGGCAACCCGCGTGCCGCCGCCGCGATGCTGGGCCACTTGCACCGCATCGAGGGCGAGGTCATTCACGGCGAAAAACGCGGGCGCGAATTGGGCTATCCCACGGCCAACATGTCGATTGCCGGGCTGCATCCGCCGAAGTTCGGGGTCTATGCGGTCAAGGTCGATGTGCTGAGCGGGACACAGGCAGGGTCCTATCTGGGGGCGGCCAGTCTGGGCGTGCGCCCGCAGTTCGGCGGCGATGTGCCCAACCTTGAAACCTTTCTGTTCGATTTCATCGGGGATCTCTACGGCCACCACCTGTCGATCGCCTTTGTCGAATATCTGCGGCCAGAGATGAAATTCGACGGGTTGCAGGGTCTTCTGGACCAGATGGCCGCCGATTGCCTGCGGGCGCGTGACATCCTTGCCGAGGTCTAAGCCGATGATTTTTCTGCGAAAAATCGCACCAGCGCCTTTTCCTTTCCGCGCCCGCGCCCGCAACCTTGCGCCATGACCACCCTGCGCCCAAGGTTCTGGGAAACCGTTCCCCTGACAAAAATGACCGCCCCCGAATGGGAGGCCCTGTGCGATGGCTGCGGCAAGTGCTGTTTGCAAAAGCTGGAGTATGAAGACACCGGCGAGGTGGAGTTTACCCGCGTCGCCTGCAAGCTTCTGGACGGGGAAAGCTGCCGTTGCGCGCAATATCCCATTCGCCACCAATTCGTACCCGACTGCGTGCGCCTGACGCCAAAGACCCTGCCCAAAGTGGCCTACTGGCTGCCCAAAACCTGCGCTTACAAGCTGTTGCACGAACGGCAACCGCTTTACGATTGGCATCCGCTGATATCCGGCGACCCCGAAACCACCCATTCCTCGGGCAATTCGGTGCGGGGTTGGACCATCCCCGAATTCGAGGTGGATGAGGAAGACTGGGATCAATACACCATCGAGGGAGATCTTTAGATGTGGTTCACCTCGGACAATGCCTCGGGGGGGGCGCCCGAAATCATGGCGGCGGTGCAGCGCGCCAATGACGGCTCGGCCCGCAGCTATGGCGCGGATGCGCTGATGGACCGGGTCCGCGACCGGGTCCGCGCGGTGTTTCAGGCACCCGAAGCGGCGGTCTATCTGGTGGCGACCGGAACGGCGGCCAATGCTCTGGCGCTGGCGCTGTATTCTGCCCCCTGGACGGCGATTTTCGCGCATGCCGACGCCCATGTCGCGGTTGATGAATGCGGCGCGCCCGAATTCTACACGGCGGGTGCCAAGATGTTCGGAGTGGCCGGCGATCACGGCAAGATGACGCCCGCCACGCTGGAGTCGGCGCTGGCGCGGGTTGGGGCGGCAGGGGTTCACGGCGTGCAGCACGGCATGCTGTCGATCACCAACATCACCGAAGCGGGGACGGTTTACGCGCCCGCCGAGGTGGCCGCATTGGTCGACCTTGCCCGCGCCCGTGGCATGGCCAGCCATCTGGACGGCGCGCGCTTTGCCAATGCGCTGGTCGCCAGTGGGGCCACGGCGGCCGAGATGACCTGGAAGGCCGGGATCGACGTGGTGTCGTTTGGCGGCACCAAGAACGGCTGCCTGGGGGTCGAGGCGGTGGTGATCTTTGACCCCGCCAAAGCCTGGGAGTTCGAGTTGCGCCGCAAGCGAGCCGGGCATCTGGTGTCCAAGCACCGTTTTCTGTCGGCCCAGATGGAGGCCTATCTGACCGACGATCTGTGGCTGCGGCTGGCAGCGCAGGCCAATGCGATGGGCGCGGCGCTGGCGACGGGGCTGCAAACCGTGCGGGGGGCAAGCCTGCTGCATCCGGCGCCGGCCAACATGCTGTTCCCCGAATGGCCCATCGGCACCCATGCCCGGGCCGAGGCCAAGGGCGCGATGTATTATGCCATGCCCGCACGGCAGGGCCGCGAGGCCGCGCGGCTGGTGGCCAGTTGGTCGACGACGCAGGCCGATGTGGATGGGTTGATCGCGGTGCTGAAGGGCTAAACCGCGTCAAGGTGGCGTTGCAGCGTCGGGGCGACGGCCCCGGCATGGGTGATGGTCACCATATGGCCCGCGCCCGGCACGATCAGCCGCTGCGTCCGGGGCAGGCGCGCCTGCAACGCGCGGTGCACCGCCGCGACGATGGGCGGGCTTTCGCGGCCTTCGACCAGAAGGACCGGAACCGTGAGGCCTTCCAGCCCCCCTGCCCGCAAAAGCTGCGCCTGATCGTCCAGCAGCGTGGGGTTCTGCGCCTCGATCAGGGAGATGCGGTCTTGCATATAGGCGCGGGTGCGGGTCGGAACCTCGTCCAGCCTGTCGCCGGTGCCCCAGTCGCCGTGGAACATCCGCAGGGCATCATCGAGGCGGCCCGCAAGGATCAGCGCAGCAAACTCCAGATGGCGGGCGCGGAACGGGGCAAAGGCCGGATCGCCCGCAGCCCCGGCGGCGGCGAAGATCACCGGTTCCACAAGGGTCAGGCTGCGCACC
>JANMJC010000153.1:0-3361 GCA_031371185.1 Paracoccaceae bacterium
CGCCTCCCAGTCGAGCATTTCGCCCGCGACATGAACCCCCGGAACCGCGCGCACTACCAGCCTGTCGGTCACAGCGTCCCAGGACACCCCGCCCGCCACCGAAATCGCCTCGTCCAGCGGTCTGGGCCCGGCGTGGCGCAGCGCCAGCCCCTTGACCGCCGCCGCAACCGGAAGCCCGCGCCCCCATTCCATCACCAACCCCGACGCCACCGGCGACAGGCCCAGCTTGCGCAGGCGATTGGTCAGGGTTTCGCCGGGTTTCATCCGTGCCAGCCGCGCCGTCACCTCGTCAATCGACAGGTCCGGCATCAGGTCCAGCCGCGCCTCTGCCCCCTCGCGCAGATGGCGTGACACGGCATAGATCCCGCCGCCCTCCAGACCCCGCGCGGACACGACGAACTCGCCCCGCTCGCGCAGGTTGCCGACCAGCAGTGCCGCCCCCTTGACGGGCGCCCCGAAATGCCGCGCCATCTGCGGCGACCAGGTCACCGCAAACCCCATGTTGGCCGGCTTCCAGGGGGTCACTGAAACGCCCGCCGCCGTCAGCCCCGCCACCCAGGCCCCGTCCGACCCCAACCGCGCCCAACTTGCCCCGCCAAGCGCCAGCACCGTCACCTTAGGACGCAGCACCGCCCCGCCCTCGGGCGTGTCAAAAGCCATGCCTGCGCCGTCAAACCCCGTCCAGTGCCAGCGGGTCCGCAACTCTGCACCCATCCCCGACAGCCGCGCCAACCAGGCGCGCAGCAGGGGCGAGCCTTTCATCGCCACCGGAAAAACCCGGCCGGACGACCCGGTGAACACCTCTTGCCCCAGGCCCCGGCACCAGTCCTGCACATGCTGCGGCCCGAAGGCCGCCACCATCGGGCGCAACCGGTCCGGCACGTCATAGCTGCCGACAAAGGCGGCCTGTGCCTCGGCCTTGGTGATGTTCAGCCCCGACTTTCCGGCCATCAGAAACTTGCGCGCCGGGGTGGCCTTGGCCTCAGCCACAATCACGCGCAGACCGGCGCGGGCCATCACTTCGGCGGCCATCAGGCCCGCAGGCCCGGCCCCGATGACCAGGGCAAACCTTTGGGAATCAGCCAAGCTTGCCGCCTTTCACCTCGATCACCCGGTGCGGATAGGGCATTTCGATGCCCGCCGCCTTCAGCGCGTTCCAGATCGCGAACATCACATGGCTGCGGTACTTGTTCTTGCCGTCGTCAATGCCCTGCACCCAGTATTCCACCGTAAAATCAACGGCAGACTCGCCAAAGGCCTGCAATTCCACATCCGGCCCGTCCGGTTGCGCCAGCACGAAGGGCAGGGCGGCCACCGCGCGTTCCACCACCTCGGGGACAAGGTTCAGGTCGGTCTCGTAGCTGACCGAAAACGCCGCCTCATAACGGTTGGCGCTGCCCTGATCGGAGTAGTTCACCACCCGCGTCGTGATGAAATGATCGTTGGGCACGACGATCCAGCGCCCGTCAAAGGTTTCCAGCACGCAGGCCCGTGCCGTCATCTTCACGATGGTGCCTTTCTCGCCGCCGTCGAGTTCAACGTAGTCCCCGACCGTGGTCTGGCCTTCGATCAACAGGATGATGCCCGACACGAAATTGGCCGCAATCTGCTGCAGTCCCAGACCGATGCCGACGCCAAGCGCGCCGCCCAGAACCGCGACGGCCGTCAGGTCGATCCCCATCACCGACATCAGCAACAGGAAGGCCGTGCCAAAGATCCCGACCTCTGCGGCCTTGGCGAACAATTCCCGCGTCGCGGGGCGCAACTCCTGCTGGCCCTTGATGTAATCGGCACTCTGGCGGTTCGACCAAGCCCCCAGCCAGAACAGGATCGACCCGACTATCGCGCCGCGCAGCAAGGACAGCAGCGAAAAGCGGATGTTGCCCAAGGCGACCACGGTGTCGTTCAGCCGGGTCAGGATGTCGTCCAGCAGCCCCAGGGCGTAAAGCGCGGCCAGCGGCACCAGAACAAAGCGCGCCAGCACTTTCAGGAAGGGGTCGCGCAACATGTCGCGGGCAAAGATGCGCGCTGCCAGAAACAGGAACACCCGCTTGCCAAAGGCAATCACCTCGCCCGACCCGAAGGCCGCCCGGGTCAGCTGCTCGCCCCCGGCGGTCAGACCGTAAGCCATCACCGGCATCAGCAGCGGCAGGAACCGTTTCAGCGGTCGCACCATGCCGCCGATCGGCCCCAGCCGGGCCGCCAGCGCGTCGATCCCGCGCTCCAGCACCGGGGCAAGCCGGCGCGACACCAGACGCGCGGCGAGATAGGCCACCGCCAGAATGGCGAACTGCGACCAGGCTGCGGGCGAGGTCAGCCAACCATAGGCGATCTGCGCCGCCTGATCCCCCCAAGCGGCAATCTTGTCGATGAACGCGCCCTGTTCCGCCATGTGTCACCCAACCAAGGTTTCCGCCTGCGCCATCACCTGTGGCAAATGCAGCCCTCCGTGACAAGTTCAACCCGTGGGTCGGGCGGATTTGTCGGGGCAAAGGGGTGCCATTTGGGCACGGGCCCTGGCTTTGGACCGGATCAAGGACCGGCGCGGCACCAGACGCGCCGAAAGCAGGCACCTTTACCCCGGTTCGCCCTTCGGGATCGGGGCACCCTTGGCCCCCCGGGCCTTTGGCGTCACAGCCCGGCTGATAAGACCAGAGGAAGGGGCGTTTCGGCAAAGACGCCGCTGCAGCGCGCGCTGAATCGACGACGCCCTTCACGGTCGCACGTTCCGGGTGTGCGTTGATCCACCGCCAAGAGGAAGCAGTTGTGGGATGACAGGTTTGCCCGTCGCCGGGCGGGCAAGGGCGGCGGGTACCGGCGACGGAACCTCTGGCATTTATGTCTACGCGGCACAGGTCGAAATTTGGTCCTGTCCTTCGTCCCGCATCATCACCCTGGGCAGCACGGTCACCGCCAGTGGCGCCGGGTTGACGCCCTTGTTCGAGGTGACCCCGATGATCCGCGCCGGGGCCACGGTTGCCACCGCCGTCACCCTGATCAAGCCGGTCATCAAGGCGGTGATCGAGCCGGGATCGGTGGAGCGTGGTCAGACCAGCGCCTGGGTAACCAGCGGGGCGGGGTTCCGTTTTGTCCAAAGTCTGACGGTCCGAGATGCGCACGTTTTCGTCGCCCACCCTGACTTATCTGCAAAGTCGCAGCGGCATCGTTTCGCACACCCTGCTATGGGTTCGTGCCCGCAACCGCAGCACCAGGGCCGAGGAAACCAATGGCGCCTGGACCGGCGAGCAGGAAGCATCCTTCACCTTCGGGGGCGCATCGCGCGCCTATGCCGGCGGGTCGGCCATGGCGCCCATGGAAGGCATCGTGGCGCAGGTCGGCCTCTCGGTGCGCCTGCAGCGCG
>JANMJC010000165.1:0-2896 GCA_031371185.1 Paracoccaceae bacterium
TGATCACCACGCGGCCCTGCACCTGATCGTCGATCACGCTTTCGCCCTCGCGCGGGGCCTTCATGCGGATCGCAAAGGGCGCGTCGGGATGGGTGGCGGGGTCGGCATCGCGCCAGGGGCTTTGAAAGACGGCATAAGAAGCGCCCGCAGCCTCGGCCTGCGCGCGGTAGGCCGCGATCTCTTCGGCGGTGGAAAAGCACTTGTAGGCGGTGCCGCGCGCCAGCATGTCATGCGCCACCTCGGCATGGCGGGTGCGGCGGTCCCATTGGCTGACCACCTCGCCATCCCAGTCCAGCCCCAGCCAGGTCAGTCCGCGCAGAATGGCGGCGGTGGCTTCGGGGGTGGAGCGTTCGCGGTCGGTGTCTTCGATGCGCAGCAGGAACTTGCCACCGCGTCCGCGCGCGAAGAGCCAGTTGAACAGCGCCGTCCGCCCGCCGCCGATGTGCAGAAAGCCGGTCGGAGAGGGGGCGAACCTTGTGACGACCTGGGCAGGGGCGGCTGTGGTCATGGGCGTTAACACTCCGGAAACCATATTTCGGCAGGATCGGCGCAGCTTTAGGCAATCGCGGGGGGCAAGACAAGGTGGCCGAGGGGCGGATCTGGGCCGTGATGCCGCTGCAGGCGTTGCTGAACGCGCGCGGGCAGTTGTTTCCCTGGGTGCCGGTGTTTCTGTCTTGCGGCATCGGGGTGTGGTTTTCGCTGCCGCAGGAACCGGGCCCGGGGCTTTATGCCATCACGGCGGCGCTGTTCGGTCTGACGCTTGTGGGATGGGTCTGGTTGCCAGAGCTTTGGCATCCGCCCCTCGTCGCCTTTGGCGCGGTGCTGGCTGGGATTCTGGCCTGCGGTTTGCGGCTGTATCTGGTGCAGGCGCCGGTTCTGGGGCTGGACTATCACGGGCCGGTGCAGGGTCGCGTCGTCGAGATCGACCGCAGCCAGTCCGATGCCCTGCGTCTGGTGCTGGACCAGGTGGTCCTGCGCGATCTGGCCGCGCAGGCGACCCCGCTGTACGTTCGGATTTCCCTGCAAAATCAAGAACCCGAGGTTTATCCGGGCGAGGTCATCCTGATCACCGCCAATCTGGCCCCGCCCGGGGGGCCGGTGGAACCGGGGGCATTCGACTTTCAACGCATGGCCTATTTCGACCGGCTCGGGGCGGTCGGATATTCGCGCGACCCGCTGATGTTGTGGCAAGAGGCCGAGGATGACGCGCAGGTGATCAACCAGCTGCGGTCCTGGCTGGGGGCGGGCATCCGGGCGGCGGTGCCGGGCGATGCGGGGGCCTTTGCGGCGGGCGCGATGACGGGCGACCGCTCGGGGATCCGGGCTGACACGGTCGATGCGCTGCGCAAGTCGAACCTTGCGCATCTCCTGGCCATATCAGGCCAGAACATGGCCTTCCTGACCGTCTTTGTCTTTGCGCTGTTCCGCTATGGGCTGGCGCTGATCCCGCCGCTTGCGCTGCGGGTCAACCTGAAAAAGCTGGCGGCGGTGGCGGCCTTTGGCGTCGCGGCGTTCTACCTGTTGCTGTCGGGGGCCAATGTCGCGACCGAGCGGGCCTTCCTGATGGTCACGGTCATGCTGGGCGCGGTCTTGTTGGACCGGCGCGCATTGACGCTGCGGTCGGTGGCAATCTCGGCGATCCTGTTGCTTCTGTGGCAGCCCGAAGAACTGCTGGAACCGGGGTTCCAGTTGTCCTTTGCCGCGACGGTGGTGCTGATTGCGGGGTTTCATCAACTGGACGCGCGGATCCTGTCGACCAGACTGCCCAGATGGCTGATGGCGGCCTATGTTCTGGTGCTGTCCTCGGTGCTGGCCGGAGCGGCGACGGCACCCTATGCGGCGGCGCATTTCAACCGCTTTACCAATTACGGGCTGGTCGCGAACCTTCTGACCGGGCCTGCGATGTCGCTTCTGATGGCGGCGGGGGCGGTGGCGGCGCTGCTGGCGCCGTTGGGGCTGGCCTTTCCGGCCCTGTGGCTGATGGGGCAGGCTTCGGCCTGGATTCTGGCGGTGGCGCATTGGGTGTCGGGCCTGGACGGGGCGGTGACACCCATCGTGGCCCCGGGCGCCTGGCCCTTGCCACTGATCACTTTGGCCGGAATCTGGGTAATCCTGGTGCAGGGTCGGGTGCGGTGGGTGGCGGTTGCGCCGGCCGTGGCCGGGTTGGCCCTGTGGGCCCTGACCGAACGCCCGGCGCTGTTGATCAGCGATGACGCGCGGTTGGTCGGCCTTCTGGGCCCCGAAGGTCGGGCCCTGAGCCAGTCGCGCGGTGCGGGATTCGCCGCCGAAACCTGGCTGGAAGATGACGGCGATCTGGCGGTTCAGAAAGAGGCGGCCAGGCGCGCAGGATTTGAGGGGCCAAAACCCGCGCGGCGGTTTTCCCTGGGCGGCATCGAGGCGATCAGCCTGACCGGAAAGGACGCAAGTGCAGCCTTTGCGGACGCCTGCCGGCGCTTTGATCTGGTGATCATTTCGGAGCCGGTGACGGGCCTGCCGCCCGAAAGCTGCGTCACGATCGACGCTGCCCTTCTGGCACAAGCCGGAGCGATGGCGGGCAGCCTGCGCGACGGGGTGCTGACCCTTGCCCCCGCCCGAAACTCGGCCCGCGTCTGGCGCGGGATGGCGCCGGTCGTGGCCCCGATTTCAGTGACGGCAAGAATGCCCCCGGCTCAGTAGCTGCGGATCAGCCCCACCAGCCGGCCCTGCACCTTGACCATGTGGTCGGGGAAGACCCGGGTTTCATAGACCGGGTTGGCCGCCTCAAGCGCGATCATGCTGCCCCGGCGGCGGAACCGCTTCAGCGTGGCTTCGGCATCTTCGACCAGAGCCACCACGATATCGCCGTTCTCGGCCGTGTTCTGCTCGCGGATCACCACGATATCGCCGTCGTTGATGC
>JANMJC010000404.1:0-1541 GCA_031371185.1 Paracoccaceae bacterium
GCGGAAGCCCGCGCCATTGCCCATCATGCCCTGGAGCGGGTGGGCCTCGCGGCCTATGCCCAATCCTATCCGCATCACCTGTCGGGCGGCGAGCAGCAGCGCGTGGCACTGGCCCGCGCGGTGGTGCCACGGCCGCAGGTGATGCTGATGGATGAACCGTTCTCGGGCCTTGACCAGCGGTTGCGCGAATCGGTCAGGGCCGAGACGCTGGCGCTGCTGCGCGAAACGCGGGCCTCTTGCCTTTTGGTAACCCATGATCCGGTCGAGGCCATGGGCCTTGCCGACCGCATTTTCCTGATGCGGGCCGGGCGGTTGGTGCAGGCGGGAACGCCCGAGGAGCTTTACCGCAAACCCGTCGATGCCGCGGCGGCGCGGTTCTTTTCCGAGGCCAATGAGATGGTAGGCCGCGTGGCGGGGCAGGGCGTGGAAACACCGCTTGGCACCTTTGCGGCACCGCCGGGATTTGCCGCGGCTACGGCCTTGGTGATGGTGCGGCCCCAGGGCTTTGCCGTCGCCGCCAGCGGCATCGAGGGCTACATCATCGACACCAGGTTTCATGGCGACGACGTGCGCTGCTCGGTGCTGTTCAATGGCATTGAGGAGCCGCTGAAAGTCCGGATCGATGCCCACGCGGCGCCCCGCAAGGGCGACACGGTCAGCTTCCGGATCGACCCGGAGCATGTTTTTATGTTTGCATTGCAGGCCTGAACCCCTATCTCCAGAGCGCCCGTGGCTTTGGTTGCGGTCAAAGAGGCTTTCTGCAATATTGCCCGGCAAATGAACAAGGAGAGGGGGCCCCTCTCCGCCAAGAGGAGTTTGTGTAATGGGTTCTTTGTCAATCTGGCACTGGGCGCTGGTTATTCTGGTCGTTGTGCTGCTGTTCGGACGCGGCAAAGTCTCCGATCTGATGGGCGATGTCGCCAAGGGCATCAAGAGCTTCAAGAAGGGCATGGCCGACGATGAGCCGGCTACCGCCAGCGGCGACGCCAAGACGATCGAACAACAGGCGGCCATCAAGGCCGAAGCCGACAAGGCCAAGTTCTGAGGCAGTCCGGTCCCTGACCGGGACGGCATGATCCATGTTTGATTTCGGCGTCGGCTACACGGAAATGTTTGTGATTGCCGTGGTGGCGATCATTGTGATCGGCCCCAAGGATTTGCCGCGCGTGCTGCGGGCGCTTGGCAAGTCGATCGCCAAGATGCGCGGCATGGCGCGCGAATTCCAGGGCCATCTCGATGGCGTGATGAAAGAGGCCGGGCTTGAGGATGTGAAGAAGGAATTCAACAACCTCAAAAATTACAATCCGATTGAGCTGGTCAAGAAGGACGCGGGCGCCGCCGAGACCAAAAAGCAGGAAGACGATTTCAAGAAGCTGTTCGGCGAAGCGCCGGACGAGCCAAAGCCCTCAAGCCCCCAGGGTGCGGCATGAGCAAGAGCGACATCGACGCCTCGGAAGCGCCGCTGATCGAACATTTGATCGAGCTCAGGACCAGGCTGATCTATTGCGTGCTGGGCTTCATCGCCGCCTTTGCCGTGTGCT
>JANMJC010000214.1:0-2302 GCA_031371185.1 Paracoccaceae bacterium
GCTTGGCGACGATCTGACTGATCGGCACCTGGGACGCCGCCGCCAGATCGGCCCGCAGCTGATGATAGGCATCGGTCTTGCGCAGCTCTTCCAGCCGCCCCTCGGCGCGGGCCAGGGCGGCGAAGTGCAGGCGGTTCAGCTCGGGGTCTTCCAGAAGCTGCGCGATGATCCGGTTGCGCGTTCCGGTATAACGCAGCATGGTATCGTCGCGCACTTCGTTGCGGTCTTGCAGGCTCCAGTAGTCGCCGTTGTACTTATCCGCCTTGTTGTTCACATTGCCGCGCATCTTGCGGATCGCATAGCTGTCCACCGACTTCACCGCATAGTGATTCAACTGTACCCAGTCGTATCCGACCGTGCGCGACACCGACCGCCAGCCGCGAAACTTGAAGTAATCCTCCATCTCGCGGCCCGATCCGTTCAGCCATTTCACCTGATCGGGAAAATCGGTCTTGATCCACTTCGACTTCATCTTGGGCCGGTGAATGCCCAGTTTCCAATGGTCCGGCGAGAAGGTGAACAGGGTTTTCACCCCCCAACCCTTGTTCCACTCTTGCGGTGCGGCCATCAGATATTGTTCGGTCACGGGCTGACGCGACCAGTCGACCACCCCCCCCGATCCGAAAATGCGCCAGGTCACCACGATGCCCGTCGCGCCCTGACCCTTGGCGGCCAAGATCATGCCGTCCAGGGTGCCGTCGCCGTGGCGGATCGACAGGAATTCGTCGGCGTCAAACACCATGACCCAATCCGAGCCCTGAACCACCGGCTCGTCCTGGGCATGGTTCAGCGCCGAGGGCTGCGGCCGAATTCCCTGTGCGATGACATTGCGGCGATGGTGGCAAAGACCCAGATGTTCCAGGCGGATCAGCATGTCGTCGGTGCCGTCCGAACAGTCGTTCGTATAGACCACCAGATCGGTGAAGCCGACCGCCAGATGATGCGCGACCCATTCGATCACAAAGGGGCCTTCATCTTTCATCATCGACACGGCGGTGACCTGCCCATGCGGCGAGACATGACGCTTCAGCCCAAATTCAACGGTGCCGAAATCCGGACCGGCCCCCCGCGGCCTTTCGGACTGCGGGGCAATCCTTCCCTTGGGTTTTGCCGCCTTGTCGCCCTTGGTCGCCAAGTTCTTGCCCACCTTTCGAATTTTCCCGCGAAGGTAGGCCGCCAGCCTGCCCGGGCGCAAGGGCGCGGCCCCGGGCCCGACCGGCCGAACCTGCAAGTGTTGCATTGTGGTTAGCCTTGGCAGAAATCCCATGTCCATAAAGCCTTGGCCGGCCCCGCAGGCGCATTCCTGGGTGACAAGGGTCGTCCTGCCCGCCATAGTTGCGCCAGAGCAGCACGCATTCGGGTCAACCCGAAGCAACAGATTACAGGAGCGTTCCATGAATGCGCCCGCCGCCCTTGGCCCCTTGGTCAAGGACGCCCTCATGTTCGCAGGCATTACCGGCTTGCCGGCTGTCGCCCGCCCGGCCGCGACGGGGGACCCTGTATGAGCCGCGCAAGCCTTCTGCCGGTCCTTCCCCGGACCGCCCCGGGCCCGGGCCCGGCTGCCCCGCGATTTGTGGTGCCCCCTCTGACCCGGACGCCGAAAAGCGCCGCAGCGATGAAGGCTTTCCTGCTGCGCGGCGGCATGGTGGACGCGTGGTTTCAGCGGCGCAGCGACGTACTGTTGGTCAGCTTTGACAACCTGTCGTCGGTGGGCGAATACAACCCGCCGCAACCCTGGCTTCTGGGTCTGTCCGAACGTCTGGGCCTGTCGATTCTGGGGATCTTGGCCAGCCAGAAGGACTGGTATCGCAACGCCGACACCCCCGCACTGATCGGTGATCTGCGCGATGCCGGGCTGTTTGACGGATTCCGCCGCGTGCTGTTCATCGGCGCGTCGATGGGCGGGTTCGCGGCGCTTGCCTATTCATCCCTTGTCCCGGGTTCTGCCGTTCTGGCGTTTTCGCCGCAGTCCAGCCTGTCGCGGCGCGTGGCCCCGTTCGAACGACGCTATCACTACGCCCAACGCAAATTCGACTGGAACACGCCGGAATTTGTCGATGCCGCGGCCAGTGTCGACCCCGCGACGCAGGTCTTTCTGGCCTATGATCCCTTCGTTCCCGAAGATCGTGCCCATGCCAAACGTTTTGACGGCGTGAATGTCACCCACATCCGCCTGTCGCACATGGGTCACCGCGCCATTCGGCAGGTGAAAGAGGCCGGGGCCCTGCCCGCGCTGATCGACGCCGTGGCGCAGAACCGTTTCAGCCCGGCCACCCTTGGCCTTGCCCTGCGAAACCGCCGC
>JANMJC010000255.1:0-8872 GCA_031371185.1 Paracoccaceae bacterium
CCTTGGCCTCGCCCGGGGCGAAGCCCGCGCGCATCGCCAGTTGCGGGCGGCCCTCGGTGTTGACGTACAGGCCGTTTTCCTCGGTATAGGCGGCACCCGGCAGGACGATGTCAGCGCGCGCGGCACCCCGGTCGCCGTGGCTGCCCTGATAGATCACGAAAGGACCGGGGGCGATGTCAACCTCATCGGAGCCGAGGTTATAATTCACCTCGGCCCCTTCGGTGGCGGCTTTCAGACCGCCCTGCGTGGTGGCCCCCACATCCATCGCGCCGACGCGCGACGCGGCGGTGTGCAGGATCAACAGCCTGGAGTTCGAATTTTCGGCCAGCTTCATGGCATGGGCCAGAACCGCCGCCCCGTCCGCCTCGTTGATGGCGCCCTGCCCCAAGATCACCAGCGTCGGCTTGTCCTTGGTTTCCTGCGAAATCTCGATCGAGGACAGCTTTTCCAGCGCGGCGCGGTCAGTGCCGACATGGACATAATCATAGGTCAGATCGACAGCCTCGCCCACCAGCCCGATCTGCGCGCCCTTGGTCCAGGCTTTGCGGATACGCGCGTTCAGCACCGGCGATTCAACGCGCGGGTTGGTGCCGATCAACTGAATCATCTTGGCGCTGTCGATATCTTCAATCGTCGCCGTTCCCACATAAGCAGAGCGGTTGCCTTCGGGAAGATGCGCGTTGTCGGTGCGGCATTCGATGGAACCGCCCAGACCCTCGACCAAGGCTTTCAGCGAATAGACCGCCTCGACCGGGGCCAGATCGCCGACCAGGGCCGCAACCTTTTTGCCCCTCATCGCCGCCGCAGCCGCCGCCAAAGCCTCGGCCCAGGTGGCTTTGCGCAAGCGGCCGTTCTCGCGGATGTATGGCGTGTCCAGCCGCTGACGGCGCAGACCATCCCAGACAAAACGGGTCTTGTCGGAAATCCATTCCTCGTTCACGCCATCATGGTTGCGCGGCAGGATGCGCATCACTTCGCGGCCCTTGGTATCGACCCGGATGTTGGCACCAAGCGCATCCATCACGTCGATGGTCTCGGTCTTGGTCAACTCCCAGGGACGCGCGGTGAAGGCATAGGGTTTGGAGGTCAGCGCCCCCACCGGACACAGGTCGATGATGTTGCCCTGCAAATTGCTGTCGAGCGTCATGTTCAGATAGGACGTGATCTCGGCATCCTCGCCCCGGCCGGTCTGGCCCATCTGGGTGATCCCGGCCACTTCCGAGGTAAAGCGCACGCAGCGGGTGCAGGAAATGCAGCGCGTCATCTTGGTGGCGACCAAGGGGCCAAGGTTCAGGTCTTCGTTCGCGCGCTTGGGCTCGCGGTAGCGCGAGAAATCGACGCCGTAGGCCATCGCCTGATCCTGAAGGTCACACTCGCCGCCCTGATCGCAGATCGGGCAGTCCAGCGGGTGGTTTATCAGCAGGAATTCCATCACGCCCTCGCGGGCCTTCTTGACCATGGGCGAGGTGGTCTTCACCACCGGCGCCTCGCCGTTCGGACCGGGGCGCAGATCGCGCACCTGCATGGCGCAACTTGCGGCGGGCTTGGGCGGACCGCCCTGCACCTCGACCAGACACATCCGGCAATTGCCCGCGATGGTCAGCCGTTCGTGATAGCAGAAGCGCGGAATTTCCACCCCGGCCACTTCGGCGGCCTGAATGATGGTCATCGCCCCGTCAACTTCGACCTCGATGCCGTCGATGCTGATTTTCTTGAGGTTGGTCATGGCGGTCTCTCTATTCGGCAGACATGAGGTAAGGGAAGTCATCGGCGGCGTCGGTCGGGCCCCGGGTGGCAAGGGTATCAAGGTGCGCAAAGCATTCCATCATCCACACAAAGCCCGGCTTGCGTTTGCCAAGGCCGTTGACCCGGTCCAGCGCGCCCATGAATTCGGTCACGCGCGGACCTTCGGTGGGGGCCCCAAGGCGCCCGACGTTCAGCTCGGCAAGGTGGTGGCCCGGATTGTGCATCATCTCCGCGACCCCGACAGGGGCGCGGTCGTTCTGCGCAAGATGCTGATCTTCCCGAAGGTGCCCATCTGCCGTCTCATCCCTGCTTCTGCTTGGCCATGGCGCCGCCGACCATCGAAAAGGTCGGGGCGTGGACCCGGCCCTTTTCCAGAACGACAATCGAGTCGTGCACATGAATTCCGGTCACAGCTTCGGCAAGACCGGGGTTCTGCACGCCGTCCCCATGATACCAATGATGCATGTCGTCAATCATCCCCGCCACCGCGGCAAAAAAATTCGGGGCAGCGCGCCGCGTGCCGCCATATTCGGCCCAATAGGCGGTGTGCAGGTCTTCGATCATGTAAACCCCGCCGTCCGACAGGCGCGGGAACAGCGCTTTCAGGCTGGCGGAGACGTGGTCCATATGGTGGCTGCCATCATCCAGGATCACATCGACGCCGCCCATCTCGTCGATGACGCGGGCCAGAAATTCGGGATCGGCCTGCGAGCCGATGCGCACCTGACCGTGGCGGCCGTTGTAAGCGGCACAGACCGGGTCGATGTCGATGCCGAAGATCGTCGCCTGCGGGCCGAAATATTCGCGCCACATCCGCAAGGACCCGCCCCGGTATACACCGATTTCCAGAAAGCGCAGCGGGCGGTTGCGCCACGGCGCGAAATAGCGCTCGTAGACCGAGAAGTAGTGATGCCACTTCATCGCAAGGCCGCCGGTGGTGGACAGGTACAGATCGACCAGCGGGCTGGGTTGGCCGTATTTCGCCGCGATGTCGCCCGACACGTCGCCGCCAAGCGGGAACAGATAGCGCGCGGCGATCTGTGCGGCGGTCATGGCGGCCATGTCGTTGACCCCCGGGCCATCGCGGTCGGTGCCTGCGGGATCGGTCATGCCCTGTCCCCCGCCGGACCCGACCGGGCAGTCCCCGCGACAATGCGCCGGGCAAAGGCAAAAGGCCCGCCCGCCCGCGCGTCTCTGCCGGGGTCCCGATGTTTCATTTCCACGAACTCAGCAGACTGCCGGTCAGGGTTTCGGCCGCAATCTCATCGCGCCCGACCTTGCAATAGCTTTCCTCGTCGCCCGGGATCGCCCCGGCTTCGGCAAGATAGGCCTCGGCCAGCGCCTTGATCCGGGATTTCTCGGCCTTGTCCTTCAGAAAAGCGCGCACCGCCTCTTCGGTATAGCCTTCGGCGCGGGCGTAATCTTCCAACTCGCCCATCTTCTGATAGACCACCACATAGCGCGCCGAGATCGACGAACAGGTGTTGCGAATGATGTCGCCCGCCTTGGCCGCCACCAGACTTTCGGTGATGTGATCATTCTGGTTCAGGGCCACCTGCGCCTGTGCAGGACCCACCAGACCCAAAGCCATGCAACCGGCCACGAGACATTTATACGCCATAACGCCCTCCTTCAGGGATTTCCCCTGCAAAGATGGGCCCCAAGCGGTTGATATGCCATGACAAGCCCCTGAGATGGGCGGATTATGGCGGAAGTTTACCCAAGCGGTCATTGACAGCCCCCGTCGAAGACCCAGACGCCGCCCGAAAAGACCGCCAGCGCGCGCGGGTCAAGTGACTGGGCGCGGGCGACGCAGAACTGCACGGCAACCGCCTTGGCCAGCAGCCCCTCATCCATCGCAAGAACCGGCGCTTCGCGGCTGACCAGAATCTGCGCGCCCCCTTGGGTGGGTTGCAGATCGGCCATGAAGGCCGCGCCCTGCACCATCACCTCGGTCGGGCCGGAGGCCGCAAGCGGCATCGGCGCGGGGGCCGAGGGCGCACAGGCGGCGAGGGCCAGGACCGGAAGAAGGGCAAGACGCTGCACGGGCTATTCCGCCGCAATCGCCGTGACGCGGCCGGTCTTCTTGGCCTTGATGCGGTCCTCGATCTCGTCGCGGAAGTGCCTCACCAGACCCTGAATCGGCCAGGCCGCCGCATCGCCAAGCGCGCAGATCGTGTGGCCTTCGACCTGTTTGGTGACCGACAGCAGCATGTCGATCTCTTCAACCTCGGCCTCGCCGCGCACCAGACGGTCCATCACCCGCATCATCCAGCCGGTGCCCTCGCGGCACGGCGTGCACTGGCCGCAGCTTTCGTGCTTGTAGAACTTCGACAGCCGCCAGATCGCCTTGATCACATCCGTGGATTGATCCATCACGATCACCGCCGCCGTGCCGAGGCCAGAGCGTTGTTCGCGCAGCCAGTCGAAATCCATGATCGCGTCTTCGCATTGTGCCGCGTTCAGCATCGGCACCGAGGATCCGCCCGGGATCACCGCCTTGATGTTTTTCCAGCCGCCCCGGACCCCGCCGCAATGGGTGTCCAGCAACTCGCGCAGGGTGATCGACATCGCCTCTTCGACGACGCAAGGGTTGTTCACATGGCCCGAAATGCCGAACAGCTTGGTGCCGGCATTGTTGGGCCGCCCGAAGCCCGCGAACCATTCGGCCCCGCGCCGCAGGATCGTCGGCACAACGGCGATGGATTCGACGTTGTTCACCGTCGTCGGACATCCGTACAACCCCGAACCCGCCGGGAACGGCGGCTTCATGCGCGGCATGCCCTTCTTGCCCTCAAGGCTTTCCAGAAGCGCGGTTTCCTCGCCGCAGATATAGGCGCCCGCGCCGTGGTGCAGGTAACAGTCGAAATCGAAGCCCGACTTGGCCGCATTCTTGCCGATCAGCCCGGCATCATAACATTCGTCGATGGCGGCCTGCAGGGCCTCACGCTCGCGGATATACTCGCCGCGAATGTAGATATAGCAGGTGTTGGCCCCCATCGCGAACGAGGCGATCAGCGCGCCTTCGATCAGGGTGTGGGGGTCGTGCCGCATGATCTCGCGGTCCTTGCAGGTGCCGGGTTCACTTTCGTCGGCGTTGATCACAAGGTAAGCCGGACGCCCATCCGACGCCTTGGGCATGAAGGACCATTTCAGACCGGTGGGAAAGCCCGCCCCGCCACGTCCGCGCAGACCCGAGGCTTTCATGATCTCGACGATCTTGTCGCGCCCCAGGGCCAGCAAGCCCGCCGTACCATCCCAATGCCCGCGCTTTTGCGCCCCCGCCAGCGTGCGGTCATGCATGCCGTAGAGGTTGGTGAAAATGCGGTCCTGATCCGTGAGCATGTCTTGCCCTTCCTATGCCCGGCGCTTGCGCCAGATTTGATACGTCGTGACAAGGCCCCAGACGAAGCCCGCCAAAGCGGCCAGATCGACAAGCAGGGCGAAACGCGGCGCCCATCCCATCTCGCTGCCCACAACTTGCAGGACCATCCACAAGACCATGGTCCCGGCCATCACAAGGGCGGCAAGGCGCGCCTGTCTGGCCGTGGCGGTCTGGTCCTTTTCAATGGTCATTCCCCTGGCCCCTAGTGATGGTCCGAGGCGGGGCCGTGATCCTGCGCGCTGTCGGCCAAGGCGGCCACCACCCAGCCCCCGGCCCAGGGGCCGTCGATCGGCGCTGCATCCTGCGAATGATCCATGTCGGTCCCCTAGTAGCTGTTGGTCTTGGCGCGCCGGAGAAACTCCTGCGGTCCGACCTCCAGGATCAGCCGGGCCTGCGCCACCCATCTGTCGCGCGTCACCCGGCCCTTGAACCCCTTGAGGTTCTGATCCATCCAGTCGACTTCGGGCTGCCCCCAGGCGGCGATCTGGTCAAAGTGGAAGAAACCAAGGCCGTGGCACAGCTTTTCCAAAGCCGGGCCGATGCCCTCGATCACTTGCAGATCGTCGGCCTTGCCCTCTCGCGGGCCGGCCAGACCCTTGGGCCGGCCGCCCCCTGACACGGGCGCCGCCGGACCTGCCGACGCAACCTCGACCCTGGCCGCAACGCCTTCGGCGCGCGGTTCGGCGGGCGCGGCTTTGACCTTGTCCAGCCAGGGCGTCGTCACCGGCACTTCGGTGCCGTCGATGCGACGGACGGTGTCGCGCAGGTCCACCGCGCGTTGCGCCGAGGCGTTGTATTGCTGGCGGCCCGATTCAAATTCTTTCAGGCTGGTCAGGCCCGTCAAAGGCTCGGCGGCATAGCGGCCGTTCTGGGGCCCGGGAACCGGAACTTCACCGCCCGAGAAGCGCCCGATCAACTCGCGCAGTTTGGCGGCCGTCAGGTCTTCGTAGTAATCCTTGCCGATCTGGGCCATGGGCGCGTTGGCGCAGGCGCCCATGCATTCGACCTCTTCCCAGGAAAACTTGCCGTCCGCCGACACGGTATGGGCCTGCGGAGCAATCAGTTCCTTGCAGACGGCAATCAGCTCTTCCGCGCCGCAGATCATGCAGGACGTGGTGCCGCAGATCTGCACATGGGCAATGGAACCAACGGGTTGCAGTTGGAACATGAAGTAGAAGGTCGCCACTTCCAGTGCGCGGATATAGGCCATGCCCAGCATGTTGGCGACATGTTCGATGGCCGGGCGTGACAGCCAGCCTTCCTGTTCCTGCGCACGCCACAACAGCGGGATCACCGCGCTGGCCTGACGCCCGGCCGGATATTTCGAAATCTGACCCTGCGCCCAAAGATAGTTCGCCGGGGTAAAGGCAAAGGACGCGGGTTGGTCTTTGTGCAGACGACGCAGCATTAGCGGTCAACCTCCCCGAACACGATGTCCATCGTGCCGATGATTGCGGAAACGTCGGCCAACTGGTGGCCTGTGGCGATATAGTCCATCGACTGCAGGTGCATATAGCCCGGCGCGCGGATTTTCACGCGGTAAGGCTTGTTGGTGCCGTCCGCGATCAGATTGACCCCGAATTCGCCCTTCGGCGCCTCGACTGCCACATAAACCTCACCGGCGGGAACGTGAAAGCCTTCGGTATACAGCTTGAAATGGTGGATCAACGCCTCCATCGAGGTTTTCATCTCGGCCCGTTTGGGCGGCGACAGCTTGCCGCGCGTCATCACTTCGCCGGGCTCGGCCCGCAGTTTCACCAGGGCCTGCTTGATGATCGACAGCGATTCCGTCATCTCGGCCATGCGGCACAGATAGCGGTCATAGCAATCGCCGTTCTTTCCGACCGGAATCTTGAAGTCAAATTCGTCATAGCATTCATAGGGTTGGCTGCGGCGCAGATCCCAAGGCAAACCCGACCCGCGCACCATGACGCCGGAATAGCCCCAGTCCAGTATGTCCTGTTCGCTGACCACGCCGATATCGACGTTGCGCTGCTTGAAGATGCGGTTTTCGGTCAGAAGCCCGTGCAGATCGTCCAGAACGCGCGGGAACTGGTCGGCCCAGGCGTCGATATCCTCGATCAGTTGCGGGGTCAGGTCCTGATGCACGCCTCCGGGGCGGAAATAGGCGGCGTGCAGACGCGCCCCGCTGGCGCGCTCGTAAAACACCATCAGCTTTTCACGCTCTTCAAAGCCCCACAAGGGCGGGGTCAGCGCGCCCACGTCCATGGCCTGGGTGGTGACGTTCAACAGGTGATTCAGGATGCGGCCGATTTCGCAGAACAGCACGCGGATCAACTGGCCGCGACGCGGCACCACGGTGCCGGTCAGCTTTTCGATCGCCAGACACCAGGCATGTTCCTGATTCATCGGCGCCACATAATCCAGCCGGTCGAAATAGGGCAGATTCTGCAGATAGGTGCGGCTTTCCATCAGCTTTTCGGTGCCGCGGTGCAACAGCCCGATATGGGGGTCGCAGCGTTCGACGATCTCGCCGTCAAGTTCAAGGACAAGGCGCAGAACACCATGCGCCGCAGGATGTTGCGGCCCGAAGTTGATGTTGAAATTCCGGATGCGCTGTTCGCCGGTTTCGGCATCCTGCGTGCCGTCATCATAGGCGTTGCGCCGAATATCACCGTCCATCATCGGACCTCGCTGTTCAGTTCGGGGAAGGCAGCCCAAGCGGCGGGAAGCCCGAATTCGCGGGAAACATAGTCATATTGCGGGCGCAGCCAGTCGCGCGCGCGGGCCTGCAGCGCGGCGGGCATGTCCACCGGAATGCCGCCATGAACCCGCTTTTCCAGCTTTGCGGGATGGCGCGCAAGGCCCAGAAAATCGGTCACCCGGTCAACGCCGCCGGGTGCGGTCAGGTCTTCGTAAAACATCGCAAGCCGCTGATCGGGGGCAACGGCCTGCACCAGACGGCGATGGATCGCGGCATAGTCCGAGCGCAGGGTCACATCCTCGGCCTGCCCGGCCAAGACCTGATCGAACTTGGTCAGGCAGGCGGCGGCGAAATCGGCGGGCGCGGGTTTGAGGCGCCGCACCAGCATGCGCACATGGCTCCACAGCCGGTCGACCGGGTCGCGCATCAGGAAGATCCAGCGCACATTGCCAAGCGCTGTCATGGCCCGCATCCGTTCGACCGGGGCCAGCCCGTATTCCGGGGTCATGTCGGCCACGAGTTTCCTGTCCCCGACATCGTTCAGGAGATAGTTCAGATAGCCGGTCTGCGGATCATCCGACACAAGGGCCTCGCGGTATTCGGCGCGGTCCATCATCTGACGGACCAGCCATTTCGGCCATTCCGCCGTGCCCGCCGCAAGTTTCGCGTCAAACTCGGCAATTTCCTTGTCCATCTTGCGGGCGCGGTGGTGCAGGCCATCAGGGTAGTTGGTGCCGAAGAAACCCAGTTCCTTGATCGTGCGCAAATGGCCTTCGGGATGGCTGAACAGATAGTCCCAAAGCCAGGAGGTGCCCGCTTTCGTGGCCCCCGCGCCGAACAGGATGATGGGCCCCTGCCCCATGCCTCAGGCCTTCTTCTCGTCACCCGGAAGGATGTACTGCGCGCCCTCCCACGGCGACATGAAGTCGAACTGGCGGTATTCCTGGGTCAGCGAGACCGGCTCGTAGACCACGCGCTTCAACGCCTCGTCATAGCGCACTTCGGTATAGCCGGTGGTGGGGAAATCCTTGCGCAGGGGGTGGCCACGAAAGCCGTAGTCGGTCAGGATGCGGCGC
>JANMJC010000262.1:0-4408 GCA_031371185.1 Paracoccaceae bacterium
GGCGCTGATCATCCTGTACATCCTTGCCTACAAGCTGGACGTGCAAGAGATCGGGTCGTTCTTTTCGTCGAAATACGGTGGTCAACCGTGGTGGCCCGGCATCCTCGATTTCAACTGGGAAAAGCTGTGGAACCTGATCCAGCACATCTGGCCGGTGATCGCGGTCGCCACCTTTGGCGGGCTGGCCTATAACATGCGGGTGATGCGGGCCAATCTTCTGGACACGCTGAACGCGCAATATGTCGAAACCGCGCGGGCCAAGGGGCTGGGCGAGGGGGCGGTGGTTCTGCGCCACGCGGTGCCCAACGCGCTGCACCCGCTGGTGGCCTATCAGGGCGTCGTCCTGCCCTACATGCTGACGGGCGAAATCGAGGTTGCCATCGTCTTCGGGCTGGCCACGATCGGGCCCGCGATTGTCGGGTCGATGAACATCGGCGATGTCTATGTCACGGCGACCCTGCTTCTGGTCCTGGGGGCGACGCTGATCGTCGGCAACATCATCGCAGACCTTCTGCTGGTCGCCCTTGATCCGCGCATCCGGGTCGGAGACAACACATGAGCACGCCCCTTCTTCACGACGGCGAAGCCGCCGACGCCCGCACCTCGACCGTCTCGACCGTCAGCCAAAGTTATCCGGCGCTGGTGTGGCGCCGGTTCCGGAGGTCATTGCCCGGCATGATCGGCTTTGTCATGGTGTCGATCCTGCTGGTCACGGCGGTCTTCGCCCCGTTCTTCGCGCCGATGGATCCCAACGCGCCTACGGCGTCCTTTGCGCCGCCGGATCAGATCTCGTTCTTCACCAGGGACGGGTTCACC
The DNA here is from genome assembly GCA_031371185.1 of Paracoccaceae bacterium. Taxonomy (GTDB): domain Bacteria; phylum Pseudomonadota; class Alphaproteobacteria; order Rhodobacterales; family Rhodobacteraceae; genus CAIYZT01. Next base: position 817 of record JANMJC010000262.1, read on the forward strand.
CTGTGGCCCGTCGCCTACCGGATCGTCGAAAGTGCCACCGAACTGGACCCGGTCACCTATCAGCCGCTGATGGCGCCGGACATGGAAAATCCGCGCCCCCTGCGGTTGTTCGCCCAAGGCTGGTCCTACAGGCTTTGGGGGCTGATCCCGATGGACACCCATCTGATCGGCCTGTCCGACGGATCGCCGCTGCACATTCTGGGAACTGACAAGCTGGGCCGGGACATCCTGTCGCGCGGCATCGTCGGCAGCCGCATCTCTCTGATCATCGCGCTGACCTCGATCACGCTGATCACCGTGGTCGGCACGCTTCTGGGCATCACCTCGGGCTATATCGGGGGCAGGTTTGACCTTTGGTTTCAACGCTTTGTCGAAATCATCCTGGCCTTTCCGCAATTGCCCCTGTACCTGGCGCTGACCACGTTGATCCCGGTGACCGCGCCCAGTTACCTGTTCATCAGCTTTGTGATCCTGGTGATCGCGGGCCTGGGCTGGGCACAGCTTTCGCGCGAGGTGCGCAGCAAGACCATGGCGCTGGCGCGGGTCGATTATGTGCGGGCGGCCACGGCGGTGGGCGCTTCGGATGGCCGCATCATCACCCGCCACATCCTGCCCAACGTGATGAGCCATGTGATCGTCGCCGTCACGCTTGGCATCCCGTCGATCATCCTGCTGGAAAGCTTTCTGGGCTATCTGGGCTTCGCCGTGAAGCCGCCGCTGATTTCCTGGGGCCTGATGTTGCAAGATGCCGGAACCTTCAGCGTGATCGGCTCTTACCCGTGGATCCTGTCGCCGGTCGGCTTCGTGCTGCTGGCCGTGTTCGCCTTCAACGCCCTTGGAGATGGCCTGCGCGACGCCATCGACCCCTATTGAGGCCGCAAAGATGACCCAGGATTTTGTAATCGAGGCCAAGAACATCGGCGTGTCGTTCAAGGTGGACGGCGGCTTGATCGAAGCGGTGCGTGATGTGTCCTTCACCCTGCGCAAGGGCCAGACCATTGCTTTGGTCGGAGAAAGCGGGTCGGGCAAATCGGTGACGGCGCGCGCCATCATGCGCCTGTTGTCGAAACGCGCCCAGGTTTCGGACAAGACCGAAATCCTGTACGGCGAGCGCGACATGGCCCGCCTGTCGGACCGCGAAATGCGCGCTCTGCGCGGCAACCGCCTGACCATGATCTTTCAGGAACCGATGTCGTCGCTGAACCCGGTCTATACCGTTGGCGTGCAGATCGCAGAGATCCTGCGGATTCACCAGAAGATGTCCAAAAAGGACGCTCTGGCCCGGGCCGTCGAGTTGCTGCGCGAGGTGCAGATCCCCGACCCGGAATCCCGCGTGAACCAGTATCCGCACCAGTTGTCGGGCGGCCAACGTCAGCGCGTGATGATCGCGATGGCGCTGGCCAACAATCCCGACATCCTGATCGCGGACGAGCCGACGACGGCGCTGGATGTGACGGTGCAAGCGGAAATTCTGAACCTGATCAACGACCTCAAGGCAAAGAACGGTATGGCGGTGATCCTGATCACCCATGATCTGACCGTGGTGCGGCAGTTCGCCGACCATGTCTATGTCATGCAGCACGGCGTGGTGCGCGAGGACGGCCCGACCGAACAGGTGTTCTCGAACCCCCAGCACCCCTATACCAGGCGGCTGTTGGGTTCAGAACCCAAGGGCCGGGCCAATCCGCTGAAGAGCAGTCAGGATACCGTTCTGGAAGGCCGCGAGGTTCGGGTGACCTATACCCTGCGCAAGGGCGGGGCCTTTCGCGGCACCTTCCACGCGCTTCAGGCGGTTGACGGGTTGTCGCTGTCGTTGAAGCGCGGCGAGACCCTGGGACTGGTCGGCGAATCCGGGTCGGGCAAGACCACCTTTGGTCAGGCGCTGATGCGGTTGAACACATTGTCGGGCGGCGAAGTTGATTTTCTGGGCCACCGGATCGAGACGCTGGACCGGGCGGGCATGAAACCCTATCGCCAGCGCATGCAGATCGTGTTTCAAGACCCCTTCGCCAGCCTGAACCCCCGCATGTCGGTGCGCCAGATCATCGAAGAAGGCCTGATCGTGAACGGCATCGGGTCGGGACGTGCCGACCGGTTGGTGCGGGTCAAGCAGGCGCTGCGCGATGCCGGCATGCCCGACGACATTCTGGCGCGCTTTCCGCACGAATTCTCGGGCGGGCAGCGGCAAAGGCTGGCCATCGCCCGCGCGATTGCCCTTGAACCCGAGTTCATTTTGCTGGACGAACCCACCAGCGCCCTGGACCTGTCGGTTCAGGCGCAAATCATTGAACTTCTGCGCAAATTGCAGCGCGAGCGCGGGCTGTCCTATCTGTTCATCAGCCACGATCTGAAGGTGGTGCGCGCGCTGTGCCACCGGGTGATCGTCATGCAGAACGGCCAGATCGTTGAACAGGGCCCTGTCGATCAGGTCCTGGAAAACCCGCAAACCGACTATACCCGCCGCCTTGTGCGCGCGGCCTTTGAAATCGCAACCTGAGGACCCCCCTTAAAATGGCAAAACCTGTCATCACCTTCATCGGCGCCGGATCCGCCGTCTTTACCAAGAACATCGCCGGCGACATCCTGTCGCGCCCGGCGCTGGCGCAGGCCGAGGTGCGCCTGATGGACATCAACCCCGAGCGGTTGGAAGAATCCGAAATCATCGTCGGCAAGCTGTCCCAGACCCTGGGCGGCCGCGCGACGGTCAAGACCTATACCAACCAGCGCCGCGCGCTGGAGGGGGCCGATTTCGTGGTCTGCTGCTTTCAGGTCGGCGGCTATGACCCCTGCACCATCACCGACTTCGAGGTGCCAAAGGCTTACGGTCTGCGCCAGACCATCGCGGATACGCTTGGCATCGGCGGCATCATGCGCGGCCTGCGCACCGTGCCCGTGCTGTTTTCGATCTGCGAGGACATGCTGCAGGTCGCGCCCGACGCGATCATGCTGCAATATGTCAACCCGATGGCGATCAACACCTGGGCGATGGCCGCGAAATACCCGACCATCCGTCAGGTCGGCCTGTGCCACTCGGTTCAGGGCACGGCGTACGAGTTGGCCCGCGATCTGGACATCCCGGTGGACGAGATCCGCTATCGCGCCGGTGGCATCAACCACATGGCGTTTTACATGACCTTTGAGCATCGTCAGACGGACGGCAGTTACAAAGACCTGTATCCGGCGCTGAAGCGCGGCTATGCCGAGGGGCGTTTCCCCAAACCCTCGCACTGGAACCCGCGCTGCCCGAACAAGGTGCGCTATGAAATGCTGACCCGTCTGGGCTATTTCGTCACCGAAAGTTCGGAGCATTTCGCGGAATACACGCCGTGGTTCATCAAGCGCGACCGGCCCGACCTGATCGAGAAATTCGGAATTCCCTTGGATGAATACCCGGTGCGCTGTGTGGAACAGATCGCGCGCTGGAAGAAAGAGGCGGCGGCGCTGAAATCGGCCAACACGATCGAGGTCAAGGAAAGCCACGAATACGCCAGCCAGATTGTCAATTCGGTGGTTACGGGCGAGCCTTCGGTGATCTATGGCAACCACGGCAACAAGGGTGTCATCCCGCAATTGCCCGACGGTTGCGCGGTTG
>JANMJC010000313.1:0-1615 GCA_031371185.1 Paracoccaceae bacterium
GACAGGTGAACGAGAAATAAGCGATCAGCGAATTGGGCGCGTCCGCCTTGCCCAGGATGTGATCGCCCGGCAGGGCCTCCAGCAGCTTGGCGCGGGACAGCTCCTGGGCGCCGACGTCGTCGGCCACGAACAGAGCGCCCAAAGCCGCGGCCAAAACGCCGCGCCGGTTGAGTGCCACGCGGGCGCCGAGCCGGGTCAGCGCGGCCCTGAGATCAGGGTCTTTTACCGTCGCGGCCCTGAGGGCGACCTGGGTCACGGTCTTGGGATCGGGCGTCGGGATCGGGCGCGGCGGCGGCGCCACGGCGATGGCTCCCTGGACGAGACGAATGTTGTCGATCATCCGGTGCCCGAAATAGGCATTTACGCGTTCCACGATCTGGCCGGTCTGGTGCTGGACTTCGAGCGCGGCGGCGCCCGATACGCGCAGCCGCAGGGCCTTTCCCGCCTTGGCAGCCGAGTGGGCGCCGGGCTGGACACCGCGGGCGCCACGGCCGGCCAGCAGGGCATCGGGGCGCGTGGTGCGGGCAAGGTCGGGACCGACGATGGCCGGCCATTCGGCACGCAGGCGCGCGATCGAGGCGCCTTTGCCCCCCTTCGTCCGATTGTGTGCAATCCCGGAGGTGAGCCGCTGGGCCAGACCACCGATGGCACGGAAGCCGTTTTCCCGCATGGACCCTTTCGAACCCTGTTCCTTGTGGTAGGCCCAATGGTACGGGACGACCCCTCACATGACCATGACCCACGCCCGCCAGTTGCTCACCTGGTACGACCGACATCGTCGCACCCTGCCGTGGCGCGCGCCTGCAGGCGGGCGCACCGAGCCGTACCGCGTGTGGCTGTCGGAGATCATGCTGCAGCAGACCACCGTGGCCACCGTGGGCGACTATTACCGCCGTTTTATCGAGCGCTGGCCCACCGTCGAGGCGTTGGCCGCCGCCCCGCTGGACGACGTGCTCTCGGCCTGGGCCGGCCTCGGCTACTACGCCCGCGCCCGCAATCTTCATGCCTGCGCCCAGGCCGTCGCAACCGGCCACGGCGGCCGTTTCCCCGAGGACGAGGCGGGCTTGCGCACACTGCCCGGTATCGGGCCCTACACGGCGGCGGCCATCCGCTCGATCGCCTTCGACCTGAAAGCCTCAGCGGTCGACGGCAATGTCGAGCGCGTGATCTCCCGGCTCTATGCCATCGACACACCGCTGCCCGACGCCAAGACCGAGATACATGCCCGCGCCGCCGAGCTGGTGCCCGAGGCCCGGGCCGGCGACTACGCCCAGGCGATGATGGATCTCGGCGCCACCGTGTGCACACCGCGGAAGCCCCTTTGCGTGATCTGCCCGCTCACGCGCAACTGCCGGGCGCTGAAACTCGGCATCGCCGAGACCCTGCCGAAACGGGCGCCCAAGGCGGAGAAGCCAACGCGCCGCGGGCTCGCCTTCGTGCTGGCGCGCAAGGACGGCGCCGACCTCTTACGCAAGCGTCCGACCAAGGGGCTTCTAGGCGGCATGGACGAGGTGCCGTCGAGTCCGTGGCGCGAAGGCAAGTTCAGCCCGGCCGATGCGCTGGCCGACCCCCCGGTGCCCGCGCGCTGGACCCTCCTGGAGGGCCTGGTGCGGCA
>JANMJC010000351.1:0-7557 GCA_031371185.1 Paracoccaceae bacterium
TCCGTCGAATTCGGCCTGCGCTTTGAAACCCATGGCGACAACGAGGACGACGACGAGGAAGAACCCGACGAAGAAGCCTCCGACGAAGACCCCGAACCGCCCGAACCCCAGGGTCAGGTCGTGTCTCTCGACAAGTTCAGAAAGCATTGACCCTTGACCTCTGACACCCTGCTGTTCCTGCGCCGTCTGGTGACCAATCCGCGGCAGGTTTCGGCAATTGCACCGTCTTCGGTCTATCTGGCGCGCGCGATGGCCAAGGGCATCGGTCCGCAGACCGGGCGCGTGGTGGAATTCGGGCCGGGCACCGGCAAGCTGACCGATGGCATTCTGGCCACCGGCCTGCCCCGCGCCAACCTGACTCTGATCGAGCTGGACCCGGCCTTTGTCGGGCATCTGCGATCGCGCCTGCCCGGTGTGACCGTGTTGCAGACCGGGGCCGACACGGCAGCCGCCCATGTGGCCCCGGGCGTGGCACGGGTGATCTCGGGCCTGCCGCTGTTGTCGATGCCGCGCGCCATGCGCGAGGCCATCGTCGGTGCCGCCTTTGAAATCCTGGCCCCGGGCGGGCTCTATGTGCAGTTCACCTATGGGCAAAACCCGGCGCTGGACCCCGAGCAATTGGGGCGCATGGGTCTGAAGGTTCGTAACGGCGCGAAGATCTGGCTCAATCTGCCGCCGGCGCGCGTCGTGTACTACTCCCGCATCGGCGAGGACTGACGCGCTTTTGGTATGCGACGGCATGCCAATTGAACTCGGGCTGGCAGGCGCGTAAAAGACGCCCAGAGTCGCAAGGAGCTTGCCCATGACCACCTTTCGCACCGAAACCGACAGCTTTGGCCCGCTGCAGGTCCCTTCGGACAAATACTGGGGCGCACAGACCCAACGCTCGATCATCAACTTCCCGATCGGATGGGAGCGTCAGCCCGTCGCCATCATCCGGGCCCTGGGCGTGATCAAGAAGGCCTGCGCGCTGGTCAACATCGCTCAGGGCGATATCGACGCCGCCCTGGGGCAAACCATTGCCGCGGCGGCGCAAGAGGTGATCGACGGCAGGTTCGACGACAACTTTCCGCTGGTCGTGTGGCAAACCGGGTCCGGCACCCAGTCGAACATGAACGCCAACGAGGTGATCTCGAACCGCGCCATCGAAATGCTGGGCGGGGAGATGGGGTCGAAAAAGCCGGTCCACCCCAATGACCATGTCAACATGGGACAGTCATCGAACGACACCTTTCCGACCGCGATGCATGTGGCCATTGCCATGATGGCGCGCGATGTGCTGCTGCCGGGTCTGGAAAAGCTGCACGCAGCACTCGCGGCCAAGTCCGAAGAGTTCAAGGATATCATCAAGATCGGCCGCACCCATACGCAGGACGCCACACCGCTGACCCTGGGGCAGGAATTCAGCGGCTATGCCAAGCAGGTGGAAAAGGGCATCGCGCGGGTCAGGATGTGCCTGCCCGACATCTACGAGCTGGCCCAGGGCGGCACCGCCGTCGGCACCGGGCTGAACACCCGCGTCGGCTGGGATACCCGCGTGGCCGCCGCCATCGCCCAGATCACCGCCCTGCCCTTCGTCACCGCCCCCAACAAGTTCGAGGCGCTGGCCGCCCATGACGCGATGGTCATGTTCTCGGGGGCCTTGAAGACCGTGGCCGCCAGCCTGTTCAAGATCGCCAACGACCTGCGGCTTCTGGGTTCGGGCCCGCGTTCAGGACTTGGCGAATTGATCCTGCCCGAAAACGAACCCGGATCGTCGATCATGCCCGGCAAGGTCAACCCGACCCAGGCCGAGGCGCTGACCATGGTCTGCGCCCATGTCATGGGAAATGATGCGGCGGTGGGGTTCGCAGGCTCTCAAGGGCATTTCGAATTGAACGTCTACAACCCGATGATGTCGTACAACATCCTGCAATCCATGCAGCTTCTGGGCGATGCGGCGGGGTCGTTCACCGACAACATGGTGGTGGGGACGAAAGCCAACATGGCGCGGATCGACAGGCTGATGAAGGAAAGCCTGATGCTGGTGACGGCCCTTGCCCCGACGATCGGCTATGACAACGCCACCAAGGTCGCCAAGACCGCCCACAAGAACGGCACCACCCTGCGCGAAGAGGCGATTGCCCTGGGCTTTGTCGACGGCGAGACCTTTGACCGCGTGGTGCGCCCCGAAGACATGATCAGCCCCAGGGGATAGCATGACCGGGATCGTCAACCTTCGCGAGGCCCGCAAGGCCGGGGTTCGGGCCAAGGCCCGCAAGACGGCCGACGAAAACGCCGTGAAATTCGGGCGCAGCAAGGGGCAAAAGGCCCGCGAGGCAAAGGATCTGGCGCGGGCAAAGGCAATTCTGGAGGGCGTGAAACGCGACGAGAAGTAAGGGTTAACCCGACGTTAACCGCGACTTGCAATGATCGGGCATGATGCAAGATCACAGCAGGTTGCCGCTTCCCATAACCCCCGACCGTTGGATCACGCAGGTCTTTTCGGCCCGCGCTGCCGCGGAAGGTGGGATCGTGCGTCGTCAGATCGCGGATGTGGATCGCCTGATCGGGCGCGACCGTTTCCTGTGCGAGGTCCGTCGCCGGGGGTTTCGTGTCGTGGAAAATTCCGGACAATTCATCATTTTCTGCAATCAGGACCCGGTTCGACTGATCACCTAGTCTTGCCTTCCCAACAAATTTCTTCGAAGAAATTTGCAAATCTTTTCGAAAAGATTTGAATCCCAGCCGCAAGGGCCCCCCATGTCCGCCCGCCCCGTCAAACACAGCCTTACCCTGCGTGGTCACCGCACCTCGGTCTCGATGGAGGATGCCTTCTGGGAGGCGTTCCGCGCCGCTGCCCAACGTCGCGGCCTGACGCTGAACGCCCTGGCCGCCGAAATTGATGCGGGTCGCGCCGGGGATATCGGCCTTGCCTCGGCGATCCGGGTCTACCTGTTGCAGGCCGCTCAGGCGAAATAGCGCGCGGCGCACGGTTCGCCCGCCAAGCGCCCGAAATCCATTTCCGCGCCACCGTAACGGACCCGGGCGCCCAGACCCGGCCATGCCGCCCGGGCCCCCATGCCCCCATGCCACCATCGACCAATTTCCCGCGGCACGTCCTTCGTTTCGTCGCAAATTTGCCCTTGTTAAGCATTATCCGCTAAGGGTGGGGCAATCAGGTGGCATGGCGCCACGGTTTCGGGGTGTTTGGGCTATGCGCGTTTCCGGTCAGGGGCGGCAGTTCTTGTTCCTGCAAGGGCCGCACGGGCCCTATTTCCACCGCCTGGGCAAAATGATGGCCCAGTCCGGTGCCGGGGTCTGGCGGGTCGGCTTCAACCGCGGCGACCGCGCCTTCTGGCCGTCAAGCGACAGCTACATCCCCTTCAAGGGCACCGCAGAAGACTGGCAAGCCACGCTTGATGCGCTGGTGACCGACAAGGGCATCACCGATCTGGTCTTGTATGGCGACACGCGGCCGATCCACGCCACCGCAGTGCAGGTGGCCAAGGGTCGCGGCCTGACGGTGCATGTCTTTGAAGAGGGCTATCTGCGCCCCTATTGGGTGACCTACGAGCGGGGCGGCTCCAACGGGCATTCGCGGCTGATGCAGATGTCGGTGCCGCAGATGCAGGCGGCACTTGCCCAATCCGACATGGAACTGCCCGACGCGCCCGCCCGATGGGGCGACATGCGCGAACACATGTTCTGGGGGGCCTTGTATCATTGGTTCGTGCTGACCGGGTTCTGGGACTACCGCAATTACCGCCCCCATCGCCGCGTGACGGTTTTCCAGGAGTTTCTGCTGTACCTCCGGCGCCTTGTTCTGATGCCCCTGCACCGGATCGAACGCACCCTGGCCACGCTGCGCATCAAATATGGCGGTTTTCCCTATCATCTGGTGATCCTGCAACTGGAGCACGACGCCAGCTTTCAAAAGCACTCGCCGTTTTCCACCATGGCCGAGTTTCTGTTGCTGGTGACCGACGGTTTTGCCAAGGGCGCGCCGCAGCACCACCATCTGGTGTTCAAGGCCCATCCGCTGGAGGATGGACGTGTCCGGGTAAAAGCCGCGATCCGGGCGCTGGCCCACACGCACGGCGTGACAAAACGCGTGCATTTCGTGCGTGGCGGCAAGCTGGCGCAACTTCTGAACCACGCCCGCACCGCGGTCACGGTCAACTCCACCGCAGCACAGCAGGCCCTGTGGCGCGGTCTGCCACTGAAAATCTTCGGCCAGGCGGTCTACGGCAAACCCGAGTTTGTCTCGACCCAATCCCTGCCCGACTTCTTCGCCAATCCGATCCGTCCCGACACCCGGTCCTATCGCGATTACCGCCACTATCTGTTGGAAACCAGTCAGGTTTCGGGCGGGTTCTATTCCGCCAAAGCCCGGCGCGAGCTGTTGCGACAGGTCGTCGACATGATGCTGCAGGCCGAAGATCCTTACGATGCCTTGACCAGCGGGAAAGCGGCACCACGGCAACAGTTGCGCCTTGTGAACGGGTGATTGTTTCCGGGGCTGGCAATTTATTCCGTCTTTCTGTAGGGTTGTCCTCAAAACTTGAGGTAAACTCCAGTCCAAGGAGCCCGGGCAGTGAAAATATCGGCGACGTTTGGGGCGAAAGCCCTTCTTCTTGTTGCGCTTTGCGCAAGTGTTGCGGCCTGCGGCCTGCCACGCTCTGGCCCTAACAAGAACGAGATTTACAAGGGTTCGGTGCTGGAAGAGGGCGATGCCTTTATCATCACCGTCACCCCTTCGGTCACGCGGGCGACTTCGGTTGTACCTTCGCTTGGCTTTGGGTCGAACTTCACCAATGCCGGATTGGTCGGGTCTGACACCATCTCGCCGGGCGATGTTCTGGGTCTGACGGTGTTTGAAAACGTCAAGGACGATCCCTTGCTGGGCAATACCGGGCAGAGGGTTTCGGCGCTGAACGAGGTTCAGGTCGATGGGCAGGGCTATATCTTTGTGCCCTATGCCGGGCGCATCAAGGCGGCCGGGCAAACCCCCGAAGGTCTGCGTCAGGCGATCACCCGCAAGCTGGACACCCAGACCCCCGACCCGCAGGTTTCGGTGCAGCGACTGGCGGGTGACGGGTCGACCGTGTCGGTGTCGGGCGCGATCGGCGCGCAGGGCGTCTTTCCGATCGAGCGGCCGACCCGCACCCTGTCGGGCATGATCGCAAAGGCGGGCGGCGTGGTCGTCAACCCGGAATCCGCCATCATCCGCGTCACGCGCGGCGGGCAGACCGGGCAGGTCTGGCTGCAGGACCTTTACGCCAACCCGACGATGGACATTGCCCTGCGGCCCGGCGACAAGATCGTGGTCGAAGAAGATACCCGCAACTTCGTGGCTCTTGGCGCCACCGGCGCGCAAAGCCTCGTGCCGTTTGAAACCCAGAACCTGTCGGCGATCGAGGCGATTGCCATCGTCGGCGGCCTGAATTCGTCGCTTGCCGACCCCACGGGCGTGTTCGTGTTCCGAAACGAGCCCGCCGAAATTGCCAATTCAGTGCTTGGCCGCACCGATCTGGTGGGCGATCAACGCTTTGCCTATGTGCTGGACCTGACCCAGCCGACCGGCATGTTCGAAGCGCGCGATTTCCTGATCCGCGACGGCGACACGGTTTATGTCACCGAGGCGCCCTATGTGCAGTGGACCAAGACGCTCAGCGCCATCACCGGGACGACGGGGGCCGCGGACAGTCTGGCGACGGCAGCCGCCGGTCTGTGACAAGGGGCCGTTGAGGTGGCCGAAGCTGAAGGTTCAACCGGCGTCGGGGGTCTTCCCCGGCGCCTTTTCTATTACAACGCCGGCTTTTGGCGGCAAGGTCAGGTCCGCCGCATTGTGGAACTGGCGGGGTACGAGTTACACCTTGGGCTGCCCGGTCCGCAAGACGGCGTGGTGGTTTGGGGCCGATCGCCCTATGCCGGGCGCGGAGAGGCGGTGGCGGCGCGGCGCGGGGTTCCCATTGTGCGGATCGAGGACGCCTTTCTGCGCTCTCTGCGTCCGGGGCGCCTGGGAGATGCCCCGCTCGGACTGTTGATCGACGGCGATGCCGTGCACTTCGACGCCGCTCGCCCGTCGCGGATCGAGGCGATCCTGAAACGCGAACCCTTGGACGATTTCAACCTTCTGGAGCGCGCAAGGGTCGGTCTGGCACGGATCCGAGCGCTTGACTTGTCAAAATACAACATGCACCGGGCCGACGCGCCCCTGCCCAAGCCGGGATATGTGCTGGTCGTCGACCAGACGCGGGGCGATGCGTCGATCCGGCATTCCGGGGCCACGGCGGCCAGTTTTTCCCAGATGCTGGCCCATGCGGTCGAAGAGAACCCCGGCCGCAGAATCGTGATCAAGTCGCATCCCGAAACCCATCTGGGCCTGCGTCCGGGGCATTTTGAGGCCGCCCTTCTGCCCGATTTCGTCAGCCTGTGCCGGGATCCCGTCTCGCCCTGGGCGCTGTTGGAGGGGGCGATTTCGGTCTACACGGTGTCGTCGCAGATGGGTTTCGAGGCGATCCTTGCCGGACACCGGCCCCATGTCTTCGGCCAGCCCTTCTACGCCGGTTGGGGCTTGAGCCAGGACCGCAATCCCTGCCCGCGCCGGGGCCGCAGCCTGACCCGCACCCAGCTTTTCGCGGGCGCGATGATCCTGGCGCCGGTCTGGTACGACCCCTGCCGTGACCGGCTGTGCAGTTTTGAAGAGGCGGTCAGCCAGTTGGAGGCCGAAGTGCGGGCCTGGCGCGAAGACCGCGCGGGCTATGTCGCAAGCGGCATGCGGCTGTGGAAGCGGACGCATCTGCAGACGTTTTTCGGCGCGGCGCGGGGCGTTTCGTTTGCAAGGGACCCAGACCGAGCGCAGTCTACGGCGCAGATGCGCGGGCAAAAACACCTGATCTGGGCCAATGCGACGCCTCCAAAGGCACAAAAAGCGCCACTTTTGCGGGTCGAGGATGGTTTTTTGCGCTCGCGCGGGCTGGGGGCGGATCTGGTTCCGCCCCTGTCGCTGGTTCTGGACGATCTGGGCATCTACTATGACCCAAGCCGTGAAAGCCGGTTGGAGCACCTGATCGCGTCACCGCCGCCGCCCGGCGCCGAGGAACGCGCCCGCGCCCTGATCATCCGAATCTGTGCCGCGCGGGTGTCAAAGTACAACCTTGTCGGTGCCGGACCCGATCTGTCCGCCTTGCCCGAAGGGCTGCGCATTCTGGTTCCGGGGCAGGTCGAGGATGATGCCTCGATCCTTCTGGGCGCGGGGACGGTGCGCACCAATCTTGACCTGTTGCGCGCCGTGCGCAGCGCCCATCCTACCGCCCGGATCATTTACAAACCGCATCCCGATGTCGAAGCCGGTCTGCGGCCGGGGGCCGTGAAAGCACAGGATCTGACGGGTCTTGCCGATCTTGTCGCCCCGCAGTCCGATCCGCTGGCCCTGATCGACATCTGCGATCAGGTCTGGACCATGACCTCTCTTCTGGGCTTCGAAGCCCTTTTGCGCGGCAAGGCGGTGACCTGTCTGGGCGCGCCGTTTTACGCGGGCTGGGGGCTGACCCGCGATCTGGGTCCGGTGCC
>JANMJC010000413.1:0-7406 GCA_031371185.1 Paracoccaceae bacterium
CGATGACCGCGCTCAACCCGTTGATGACCATTGGCGACCAGATCGGCGAGATGTTCGTGCTGCATCAGGGCCTTGGCCGCGCCGAAGCGCGCCGGAAGGCGATCCTCGCTCTCGAAGAGGTGCAGGTGCCCAGCCCGGAACGGCGCATTTCGGACTATCCGCACCAGCTTTCGGGCGGCATGCGGCAGAGGGTGATGATCGCCATTGCCCTGGCCTGCCGCCCCGCCCTGCTGATCGCTGATGAACCGACGACCGCACTGGACGTGACCATTCAGGCCGAGATCACCGAACTGATCCTTGATCTTTGCCGGGCCCAGGGCACTGCCGTGCTGATGATTTCGCACGACCTTGGCCATGTCGCGGAAATCTGCAACCGCGTGGCGGTGATGTACGCTGGTCGCGTCGCCGAAGTGCAGTCGGGCCAGGCGGTGTTCCGCGATCCCCGACACCCCTATACCCGTGCCCTCGTCGCGTCGCTGCCACAACCGGGGCGGCGTCTGGCCGAGGGCCGGCAGGCGCTTGCGGAAATCAGGGGCATCGTGCCTCCGATCGGCCAGCGCCCGCCGGGATGCCAGTTTGCGCCGCGGTGCGCGCGGGCCCAGGACGATTGCCGCGCCGCCCACCCTGCGTTCAGCGCAATTCCGGGTGGCGGAAAGTTGGGATGTTTCCATCATGACTGACACCAAGGTCCCGCCCCCCGTCCTTCGCGTCACCGATCTGCAGGTGCATTACGCGGTCCGCCAAGGATTGCAGAACCGCACGCTGAAGGCGGTGGATGGCGTGTCGCTGTCGCTTCGTCCCGGCGAATGTCTGGGCCTTGTCGGCGAATCCGGCTGCGGCAAGTCCAGCCTTGCGCAGGCGATCATGGGCATCACAACCCCCACCTCGGGCCGGGTCGAGATTGACGGCGTGACTGCCGACCCCGGCCAGCGCATCGGCGGCCTTGCCCGCGCCCGCGCCATCCAGATGGTGTTTCAAGACCCCTATTCTTCGCTGAACCCGCGCATGACCATCCGGCAGACCCTGTCGGCCCCGCTGCATCTGCACAAGCTTTGTCCGACCGGCGACGTCGAGGACCGCATCCGCGCCCTTCTGGGCCGCGTCGGGTTGGAACCCGACGCCGCCGACCGTTACCCGCACGCCTTTTCCGGCGGCCAGCGCCAGCGCCTGTGCATCGCCCGCGCGTTGGTGGTGGAGCCGCGCATTCTGGTCTGTGACGAGCCGGTCTCGGCGCTGGATGTCTCGATCCGGGCGCAGATCATCAACCTTCTGCTGCGGCTGAAGGACGAGTTGGGCCTTGCCCTCCTGATGATCTCGCACGACCTTGGCGTCGTCGAACACATGAGCGACCGCATCGCGGTGATGTATCTGGGCCGCTTTGTCGAAGAGGGCCGTTGGGATCAGGTGCTGTCGCAGCCCGCGCATCCCTATACGCGCGCCCTTCTGGCCTCGGTGCCCGGCATGCAGAAAACCGGAGCGGGCCGGCTGCGGATGACGGGCGAGGCGCCCTCGGCCCTGCGCCCGCCACCCGGCTGCGCCTTTCATCCGCGCTGCGCTGTCGCGGTCGGGGCCTGCCGCAGCGGCGAAGGGCCGGGCATAGCGCAACTGGCGCAGGGGCATCAGGCGCGCTGCCATCTGCTGGACGAAAAGGTGACGGCATGACAAGCACAAGCGAACGGATCGGGGTGCAGGAAATGCCGGTGATCCGGGTGCGCGTCGGGCAGGACCCGGAACAGCCGCATCAGGGCACGCTGTCCATCGACGGCTGGACGGTGCCCTGCGCCACCGGGCGCGGCGGGCTGGTTTCGCCGGAGATGAAGCGCGAAGGCGACGGCGCCACCCCGATTGGCTGTTTTCCCCTGCGCTATGGCTTCTTCGATCCCACGGCCTTTGCGGCCGAGCAGTTCGGGGGCCTTGCCTTTCCCTTCGTGCCGAAGCCATCGAACTATGACTGGCCCGAGGACGGCCTTTCGCCCTTTTACAACCGCCTTGTCTATAATCTTGACCCGGCAGAGCCGTCGCGGTTGGGCGAGCGCATCTTCGACGTGATCGTGCCGATCGGCTGGAACGATTCAACCCCGCGCGCCTTTGGCGGTTCGGCGATCTTCCTGCATGTCGCCCGCCCCGGTTTCACGCCCACGGCGGGCTGCGTGGTGGTGGCGCATGATCAGGTGCTGGAGCTTGCGCGCCGCCTGCGCCCGGGCATGATGATCGACATCGCGCCCGCTGACGCCCTTCCCGCAGCACTGGCAGCGCCCGGGGTCGCCACATCACAACCCCTTGACTTCACAAGCTTTCACAGCCTGTCCCCCGGCCTGCGCGTGATCGTCACCGGCGGCGTTCATGGCAACGAACCCGCCGGCCCGCGTGCGATTTCCCGGCTGATCGCAGGCTTCCGATCCGGCGAGTTCACGCTGCTGCGCGGCAGCGTCACTTTCGTGCCGGTGGTCAACCGCCTTGCCTTTTCGCTGAACCGGCGCGAGGGCGCGCGCAACCTGAACCGCGATCTGGCGGAAAAGCCCACGCCGCAAGACAATGAGGACCGCATCGCCAATGTCCTGTGCCCGCTTCTGCGCGGCCATGATGTGCTGATCGACCTGCATTCTTTCTCGGCCGACGGCGCACCGATGGTGCTGTGCGGCCCGGATGACAATGACGGCGGCCTTGAACCCTTTCGCCATGCAGCGGCCGAGGCGGCGCTGGCAAGGGCGCTGGACCTGCCCCTGATCGTGCATGGCTGGCTTGCCGCGCATGAACGCGGGCTTGCGCTGCGCCGTGCCGCGGGGGTCTTTGCGGGTGCCACTTCGGCCACCGCCATCGGCACCACGGAATACATGCGTTTTGCAGGAGGTTACGGCGTCACTGTCGAGTGTGGTCGGCATGACGATCCGCAAGGGCCGCAGGTGGGTGCCATGGCCACGCTTCGCGGCCTTGCGCATCTTGGCCTGATCGCGGGCCTGCCGCCCGCAGCCAACCTTTGCCGCGCCCTGCAGATTGTCGAGCCGCTGCTGGCCGAGGCTGACGGCGACCGCCTGGCGCGCCCGTTTCAGGTCGGAGAAGCGGTGCAGGCGGGGGAAATCATCGGAACCCGCGCCTCGGGCGCTCCGATCGTCGCCCCCTTTGCAGGCGCGGTGATCTTCGCCAGCCTCACCGCACCATCGGGAACCGAGCTTTGCTTTCTGTGCCGCGAAAGCAACCGGTTCTGATCCGGCCGCAAGCCGCCGGGCGGATCAAGCCCGGTGTCCGTGTTTCGCCGCGCTTGGGCGGGATCAAAGGACGATGAACGAAACCCGGGCGCTGCCGTGTCGGCCGTTGCTCTTGTCGTCTTCTTTCTGTCCGGCGAAGGGACCGCACTCCTTTACCCCAGGACCCACCCGCAAGCCTCGGCGTTCGGCCTTGCGATGACCCTGTGCAGTGACTTGCTTTTTGCCCTGATTGTGCCGATCCTGAGGGCATGAAGACAAATGACGCCACCGATCTGCGCATCGCGCGGATGTCCTTTCCCATGGTCTACCGGCTGTATCTGGCCAAGTTGGCAAGAAAGGGCCGGACGCAAGCGGAACTTGATCAGGTCCTTTCCTGGCTGACCGGGCTTGACGCGGCGCATCTTGCGCGTCTGCAGGTCGAAGACGCGAACTTTGAGCGGCTGTTCACCGAGGCGAGGCTGAACCCGAAGGCCGGCCAGATCACGGGCATGATCTGCGGCATCCGCGTGGAAGAGATCGCGAACCCGCTGACGCAGAAGGTGCGCTACCTCGACAAGCTGGTGGACGAACTTGCCAAGGGCCGGGCGATGGAAAAGGTGTTGCGCGCTTAGGTCGCGGGCCGGGGTAAACCCGGGCGGGTCGCCGACCCTAGGTGTGCGAGGGCGTTTTTGCCGGGTTGACAAGGCAAAGCCCCTGACCGTCGAACAGGTGAACCTGCGCGGGATCGGTAGAGATACGCAGCCTGTCGCCCGCCTTGATGGCTAGACGCTCGCGGAACACGACCACAAGCTCTTGCGGGCCGATGCGGGCAACAATCTGGGTTTCCGATCCGGTCGGCTCCACGACGACGGCCCTGATCTCGACACCGGCATCGTCGCGGCGAACATGCTCGGGGCGCACCCCGTAGGTCACGGCAGCACCCGCACCCGCCCAAACCGGCAACAAGGGACCGTCGCGAAGGCGAAAGCCGCCTTCAGTTGGCGTGCCCGCCAGGAAATTCATCGAAGGCGACCCGATGAAGCCGGCGACGAACTGGTTGCGGGGGTTGTCATACAGGTCCAGCGGCGATCCGATCTGTTCGATGTTGCCATCCCGCATGACGACGATCTGGTCGGCCATGGTCATCGCCTCGACCTGGTCATGCGTGACATAGATCGTCGTCGTGCCAAGGCGCTGATGCAGGTCCTTGATTTCGGCGCGCATCTGAACCCGCAGTTTGGCATCAAGATTGGACAGCGGCTCGTCAAACAGAAAAAGTTCGGGGTCGCGGACAATGGCGCGGCCCATGGCGACGCGCTGGCGCTGGCCGCCTGACAACTGCCTCGGCAGCCGGTCCAGAAGCGCGCCAAGCCCCAGGATGCCAGAGGCGCGGCCCACGTTTTCGTCAATCTCCGATAGGGGCCTGCGATTGACCCGAAGCGAAAAGCCCATGTTCTGCGCAACGGTCATGTGCGGATAAAGCGCGTAATTCTGAAAGACCATCGCGATATCGCGGGCCTTGGGCGGCAGGTCGGTAACATCCCGGCCGCCGATAACGATCTCGCCCCAACTGACCTCTTCCAGCCCGGCGATGATCCTGAGGAGTGTCGATTTTCCACATCCTGACGGGCCGACGAGTGCGACAAAGGTGCCGTCCGAAATCTGGATCGACACGTCGCCCAGCACTTCAAGGGTGCCAAACCGCTTGCCGACGCCGTTGATCGAAACATTCGCCATCCTGACCTATCCTTTCAGCGGCGCATCGCCGTGCCACCAGTCGACCATCGGATCGGAGAGCAGGATGCGCTGCATGGTCTCGTCGCTGACGCGGGGCAGACTGGTGCCCGCCAGTTGATCGTTGATCCGCAAAAGACCGTCCACGGATTCATCGACACGGGCAAAGGGAAAATCGGTGCCGAAATAGATCTTGTCGGTGACCTTGTATTCCTGGGCGCAGATCAGCGTGTTGTAGTACTGCCAGGGACGGTAGAAGATGGCCGAAACCTCCAGAAAGACATGCGGCTGCTTGCGAGCGACGACGATGGCCTCTTCGTGCCAGGGATGGCCCATATGCGCCATGATGATCGTCAGGTCGGGATAGCGAAGTGCTACCGGCTCGACATGGATGGCGCGGCCCATGTCGATGGGGGCATTTCGGGCAAAGGTCGTGCCCATATGCAAGGTCAGCGGCAGATTGTGGGTCTGGCAATAGGCATAGACCGGGTCAAGGCGGGGGTCCGACAGCGCAACACCGTTGTAGATCGGGCCGAATTTGACGCCTTTCAGGCCAAGGCTGCGGTGGGCGTGGCGCAAGCGCTCCATGCAGTCGGAGCGGCGCGGATCGACATAGGCAAAGCCCACGAACTTGTCGGGGTATTTCGCGACGCAAGCGGCGGTCGTCTCGTCGCTGCTTTGAATGCCGATGCTGTCGCCATAGCCAAGCGCAAAGACGATGGCGCGGTCCACATGCGCCATTTCGGTGAAAAGGGTGTCACCGTCGGCCTTCGGCGCCAACGCGCCCTGACGCACGCGGGCAAGCTGCTGGTGATACAGCGGCAGCACGTCGTCCTCGTTCCAGATATTGACGTGGCAGTCGCAGCGTGCCCGCGAGATCGGCCCTGAAGCCATCAGAGCACACCGTATTTGGCATAGACGTCGCGCAGGAAGCCACCTGCCTTCAATTCGCGCATCGAGTTGTGTTCGCCCCGGATCTTGTCGAAAGCAACGCGCAAGACCTCTGCCTCGGCCGCCTGGGGGATCACGACCAGACCATCCGCATCGCCAAAGACCAGATCGCCCGGCGCGACGCGGACGCCGCCGCACAGGACCGGCACATCCGCCGCCACGATCTGACCGCGCCCTTTGCTGTCCAGGGGGGCAATCCCGCCGTGGAAGACCGGCAATTGCAGCGCCTTGATTTCCAACGTGTCGCGGATGAACCCGTCGGTCACGCAGCCCGCAGCGCCGCGGGCGCGGGTCGCGGTGGACAAGAGGCTTCCCCAGGGCGCAATCCGGCTGGAGCCGCCGCAGGCAAGGACCGCGACGTCACCGGGTTTCAGGTCATCGACGATGGCGATTTCAAGCTCGTAGGGGTTGATGCCCGGGGCGATGTAGCCCGCCTCGGCATAAAGGCCGGTACGGGCGCGGCCGCAGAGTTTCAGCGTTTCGTCCAGGGGCCGGATGGCCGGGACCATGGCCTGATCGGTTATCCCGACGGAATCCAGCGCGTCCGAAAGGACCGCGGTGAAAAGCTGCTCCCAGTCGGCGGGAAGGGGGGCGTTCAGGCGCGGGGTGAAAGCATTGAACATGGGGTCAGGCCTTTGCTTAGAAGGAAACTTTGGAGGGGGGCGTGCCGCTGGACCCGACGAGGAAATCGAAATCGACGCCCCGGTCGGCTTGCAGGACGTGGTCAAGGTACAAAAGCCCATACCCGCGAACGTGATGCGGGGCGGGCGCGGTCCATTCGGCTCTGCGGCGCGCGAGTTCGGTTTCGTCCACCCGCAGGTCCAGCCGGCGGTTTGCCACGTCAAGCTGGATCATGTCCCCCGTCCGGATGAAGGCAAATGGCCCCCCGATCGCCGATTCCGGCGCGATATGCAGCACGACGGTACCGTAGGCGGTGCCCGACATGCGCGCATCCGACAGGCGCACCATGTCGGTAACGCCTTGGGCCAGCAGCTTTTTCGGAATTGCCATGCTGCCAACTTCGGGCATTCCAGGATAGCCGCGCGGCCCGGCGTTCAGCATGACCAGGATGCTGTCCTTGGTAACCTCCAGCGCCGGATCGTCGATCCGCGACCGGAAGTCCTCGGCATCGGCAAAGACAACCGCCGGTCCGACGTGCTGCATCAGCCTTGAAGAGGCCGCCGAGGGCTTCATTACCGCGCCCTGCGGAGCAAGGTTGCCGCGCAGCACCACAAGGCCGCCATCGGGCGTGACGGGGTTTTCCAGGGTGCGGATCACCTGATCGTCATAACCTTCGGCGCCGGCGATGGTCTGCCCGATGGTCGGGCCATCCACGGTCAACGCCTCCAGATTAAGCCGGTGCGACAGACGATTCATCACCACGGGGAGGCCGCCGGCATCAAAGAAATCCTCCATCAGGAAGCGGCCCGAGGGTTTCAGATCGACCAGACAAGGCACGTCGCGGCCAAGCCGGTCCCAGTCGTCCAGCGTGAAGGGAACGCCAAGGCGCCCGGCCAGGGCCAGAAGGTGAAGCAC
>JANMJC010000420.1:0-3994 GCA_031371185.1 Paracoccaceae bacterium
ATAGCGCTTTTGTATCTGGATCAGGCGATCGATCCGAAGGTGGTTGATACCCTGTCCTCGACCGGCATGTTCACCTCGGTGAAGCCGCTGGTGTTTGTGGTGGCTTAGAGCCCGACGCGGCACGACGGCATCGGATGTCACGCCTGCGGGGTCTGAAATCTGACGGCCATCGGGCCCTGAAATCCCGGGGCCGCCTCCGGGGTTCCGGGGGGGCACCGACAAGGGTGGCCGGACCTACTGTTCCACCTTCAGAACGATCTTGCCGACATGGCCAGCGGATTCGATGCGCCAATGGGCGGCGGCGGCCTGGGTCAGGGGAAACTCGCTGTCGATCACCACACGCAACGCCCCGCGCGCGCGATCATCGGCCAGACATGGGTTTCGACCTGTTCGGCGATGCGCGCCTTGGCCTGATCGGACTGGGGCCTCAGGGTCGATCCGGTCAGGGTCAGGCGCCGCGTCATCACTTCGGCAAAGTTCGCTTCAACCTTGGCCCCTTGCAGGAAGGCGATCTGCACCAGACGGCCATCATCGGCCAGGGCCTTGATATTGCGCGGCAGATAGGGCCCGCCCACCATGTCGAGGATCAGGTCGGCCCCGCCTTCCTGCCGCAGGATATCGGCAAAATCCTCGGTCCGGTAGTTGATGGCGCGCGTCGCCCCCAGATCACGGCAAACCTGGCATTTCTCGCCAGATCCGGCGGTGGCAAAGACCCGCGCCCCAACCGCGCGCGCGATCTGGATGGCGGTGGTGCCGATGCCCGAGGTGCCGCCGTGAACCAGAAACCGCTCGCCCGCTGTCAGACCGCCACGCATCACCATGTTGGACCAGACGGTAAAGCAGGTTTCGGGCAGGCAGGCGGCATCGCGCATCGACATTCCGGGCGGAATTGGCAGGGCGTGGGCTTCGTGCGCGGCGGCATATTCGGCGTAGCCGCCCCCGGGCAAAAGCGCGCAGACCTTGTCGCCGATCTGCCAGCGCGTCACCCCGGGGCCCATCGCCACCACGGTCCCCGAACCTTCCAGCCCCGGCAAGGGCGAGGCCGAGGCGGGCGGCGCATAGGCCCCCGCGCGTTGCAGGGCATCGGGGCGGTTCACCCCGGCATAGGACAGCCGAAGGATGATCTGGCCGTGTCCCGGCACCGGCACCGGGGCCGAGATCGGTTTCAGCACATCCGGACCGCCGGGGCCTTGAATTTCGATGGCGAGCATGGAATGGGACAGGGTCATGACGGGTCCTATGGGGCGCTATGGCCCGGCAGATGGGCGGTACCTTGAGGCGCGCGCAGGCGGTCCAGACCCCTGAGCGGACCTTGCAGAAGGGCGCGGCCCAACGGGTTGTCGCGAAAGGCGGCCTTGGCCTTTTCAATGGCCATGATGTTTTCGATGCGGCGATCCAGAAACTGCCAGGTGGCGGACTGGCTGTCGCTTTCGTCGCCCAACCAGAACAGGACGGTCGCCGCGTAAACCGCCGCCAGCGTGCCGCGCTTGGTGTACCAGTTCACGTCGGTCGAGGTGTCGCCCAGGGCGGTCCAGATCGCATCCGCCGTGCCCCAGATCAAGGCCATCCCTTCGGGCGCATGGCCGGGAAGGGCAAACAGCGCCGTGCCGCGCCGCACCAACTCGCGGTCGGCGGACTCTAGACGCAAGCGAACGGCCAGCGCGACCTTCTGGCGGATCTTCAGCGTGGCCAGATCATTGCGACGGGCCAGATTTTCGACCATCGCCGCATCGCCCGCCCGATGATAGGCCGCCGCCAGATCAATCCCGCCGCGCGGAAACAGCCCTGCGGCCAGTCCGGGGGCGATTTGCGAATCGGCGACGGCTGCGGCATAGGTCGCCCGGGACCAACCGTCAAAGGCCACATGGGGCATTGCCGCCGCCAAAATCCGGGCTTTCGCCGTCGCCATCGACTTTTCACCCTGGGTCATGGTCATTTCACCCGCATCCTTTCGACTGAGATAGACAAAGCCGCACCGCTTTGCTACGACCCGCGGGCCTGCACAATTTGTGCAACTTTAACTTAGAGAGGTGGTGAAAACCACATGCAGGTCAGCGTCCGCGACAACAACGTCGAGCAAGCCCTCCGGGCCCTCAAGAAAAAGCTCCAGCGCGAAGGCGTGTTCCGCGAAATGAAGCTCAAGCAACATTTCGAGAAGCCCTCCGTCAAGAAAGCTCGCGAATCCGCCGAAGCCGTGCGCCGTGCGCGCAAGCTCGCGCGGAAAAAGCTTCAGCGCGAAGGCGGTCTTTAAGGTTTCGGCCTTACGACGTCAGCGACACTGGGGGAGCGATCCCCGCCGATTGACCCCCGTCCCCCAAGGCCGGGGGTTTTTCATTTCGGGCGGAACCCATGCAGGCCGGTGCGCGTTTGGGCAGGGACGCGTCACCCTTAGCCCATCGGGCGGGATCGCCGGCTTGCGGCCAGCAGGCGGCGAAAACGGATCACGTCTGGAACAAAGTGACGGCGAAGGGGCACGGGATGCTGATCAGGTTTGGCTATGATATTACGGTCAGTTGCGCGCAAGACACGCCGATGATCGCCATGATGTCGGTGCGCGATGAATTGCGCGACCGGTTGCGCCGCCAGTCGGGCGTGACAACCGTGCCCCAAACCTCCGGGTCCAGCTATCGCGACCTGTTCGGCAACACCTGTCGGCGGTTTGTGGCCCCCACCGGGCGGTTTACCCTGCGCAGCGATTGCATCATCGAGGTGGACGGCCAGCCGGATCCCGTCCAGCCCTGGCTGCGCGAAACGCCGATTGCCGATCTGCCGGACGAGGTGCTGATCTATCTACTGGGCAGCCGCTATTGCGAGACGGACCGGCTAAGCGATCTGGCATGGTCGATGTTCGCCTCGGTGCCGCCGGGGCACGCGCGGGCGCAGGCGATCTGCGACTTTGTCCACACCCACATCCGGTTCGATTACATGAACGCCCGGGTCACGCGGACGGCCTATGAAGGCTGGCAGGAACAGACCGGCGTGTGCCGCGATTTTGCCCATCTGGCGATTGCGCTGTGCCGCTGCATGAACATGCCGACGCGCTATGTGAACGGCTATCTGGGCGATATCGGCGTGCCGGTGGCGGGTCCGATGGATTTCGCGGCCTGGACAGAGGTGTTTCTGGACGGTGCCTGGCACACCTTCGATCCGCGCAACAACAAGCCCAGGATCGGGCGGATCGTGGTGGCCTATGGCCGCGATGCCGCCGATGTTCCGCTGATCCACTCCTTCGGTCCCCATGTCCTGCAGAACTTCCAGATCTGGACCGACGAGGTGGCCGCCCCGGTCTAGGCCTTTCAGGGGTTTCCTGCGCCTTGGCTTGCGGTCAAGGTGATGCCCGGGCCAGAACCGGGGTGACATGCGCGAATCCGATCTTTATCCGGCGGTGAAAGCCTTTCTTGAAGCGCAGGGCTTTGTCGTGAAGGCCGAGGTCGGGGCCTGCGACGTGTTGGCCATTCGCGGCGACGAGGCCCCGGTCGTGGTCGAGATGAAGGTGACGTTTTCGCTGGCGCTGGTGATGCAGGGCGTGGCGCGGCAGGCGCTGTTCGACGACGTCTATCTGGCGGTGCCGGTGTCGGGGGAACGCGGCTGGAAACTGCGTTACCGCGACATTGTCGGGCTGTGCCGGCGGTTGGGGTTGGGGTTGCTGGCCGTAAGGGGGGCCGAGGTCGAGGCGCATCTTGACCCGGCCCCCTATGCGCCGCGCAAGAACACCCGCCGCGCAGGGGCCCTGCTGCGCGAATTTCAAAAACGGGTGGGCGATCCGAACACCGCCGGCACTACCGGGATCAAGCGGATGACAGCCTACCGCCAGGACGCGCTGCGCTGTGCGGTGGTCTTGCAGGGCGGGCCGCTGAAGGCCGCCTTGGTGGCCAGGGCCTCGGGCGTGGCGCGGGCGGGCGATCTGATGCGCGACGATCACTATTGCTGGTTTCAAAGGGTCAGTCCCGGCGTCTATGCGCTGACCGAAAAGGGACAGGCAGAACTGGCCGCC
>JANMJC010000447.1:0-8153 GCA_031371185.1 Paracoccaceae bacterium
GGCAAAGGGCGCGCCGCGCTTGATCAGGCGCGCCATTTCAGCTTCCAGCGCACGGCGGTTGCGCAGTCCGGTCAGGGTATCGGTCAGCGCCTGTTGTTCGGCCTCTTGCTTGGCCCCCTGCAGGCGCAGGTTGAGGTCGCGCAATTCGCGCATCACGGCAGATTTCGCTTCGACAAGGTACAGAAGTTCGATGGCCAGATCGGTGGGGGCAAAATCCGCTTCGGTCAGGCGCAGATCGCGCACCGCGTCGACCACGGCGATGCCGAAGGACAGATTGAACAGATATCCCTTGCCCGCAGGCAACTCGACACACAGGCCGCGCAGGGACAGATCGTGCCCCTCCGACTTCAGGATCAGTTGCACCCTTTCGCCCGCCAGACCCGACAGCCTGCGCTGCGAGGTGATGCCGGTCGGGCGGCGCACCTGAAACAGGTCGAAAAACTTCTGCCCGGTCAGCCCGCACAGATCGAAAACCCGGACCAGCGTCGGCCCCGCGGCCACGACATGGCCCTTCAGGTCCAGATGCAGGTACATCGGCATCAGCCGCCCCAGCCCGGCGGTGGGCAGAAGAAGCATGGCATCACCGGGCGCGGTCAGATCGCGCATCTTCACACTCCGATCGGGAGGGCAAGATCGAATTTCCGGCCTTCGGAAAAGCTTTGATCCAGCAGGTTGACCGAGATCACCTCATAGGCACCTTCAAGCCCTTGATGCTCCAGCAGAACCAGCGCGCCGTAATCGTCGGCCATTGCGCGCAAGAGGCCGACGATGACATGGCCCGCCCCCTCGACCAGAGGCGAGCAATACAGCCGATACAGCCCCTGCCCCTGATCGTTCAGGATCAGTTCGGGCAGGTCAAGGTCGGGCAGGGCCAGTCGCGCGCGGTCGGGAAGATCATCCAGCGTGTGCAGAAAATCGACAAAGCCGACCCCGCCAAAGCGCAACAACCTGCGCAGCGCCTCAAGGTTGGGATGCGAGACGAGGTAGGTTCCAAGGTCTTCCAGAAGCCCGTCACGCGGGCGGCCTAGGGTTTCACCGGCGGCCTGCAGAATGCGGTCGGTCAGTTCCACCGGGTAATCCAGCATCGGCTCAAAACTGTCAAAGCCGATCTCGGCCTGCCGCAGAACCGCCGACCAGACCGCCGGACCATAGCTGTCGCGCAGAAAGCTTTGGATCGAGCGGTTGATCAAGCCGTGCATGGCAAGTCCTTTTCTTGATTCTTCCGACAAGCCTAAGGGCAAGACGTTAAGACAAGCCAAAGGCGGATCAGGGCAAGACAGCGTCGGGTTGCGCGGGCAGGCCGGGCAGAAACATGACCCCACCTGCCAGCGGGATCATGTTCACGGGCGCGGGCATCAGGCCGGGTGCGTCCTGCGACAGCTTTGCAAACAGCTCCGCCCCTGCCGTGCCTTCGACATAGCCGATCTGCCCGCCCGCCGTCACACTGAAGCCCTGCAGCCCGCCGTCGCCCAAAGCAAATCCTGACAGGGACAGCCCCCAGTCCTGAGCGACGGCCAACAGCATTTCTTCGCCCGTCACATCGGTCAGAAAATCGCCGATCACCACGACGCAGGTCAAGGCGGCATCCGGCGGGTCCTGACACTTGGCCTGCCAATCGCGCAAGATCGCGACCGGGGCCAGGTCGATGAAGGCGTCGCGCGTTGCGCTTGCCCCGGCGGGCTGCACCGTCAGACCCGCCTTCAGATCAGCCCGCAGACCAGAGATTTCGGCGGCGTCGGGCGCCACGGCATCGCCGTTCAACAGGGCGGCAAGTTCGGCATCTCCGGCCTTGGCGCGGGCACGCAGGGTGTCAAGCGCCACGGCCCCGGGCCGACCCCAGGAACCGAGGGCATAGATGTCCAGATCGGCGGTTCCGGTCTCGCCAGCCTCGTAGCGGGCGATCACGCTGTGCGACGAGATGCTTTCGGTCGGCAGCAGGCCCACCCAAAGCGCCATCGCGACAAGGCCGGTCAACGCGCCCATGACATTGCTGCGCCGCAGACGAGCGGCCCAGTCAAGCGACAGGGCCGAGACGGCGTAACTTGCGCCGTAAGCCAGTCCAAGGGCGACAAACAGCGCCGCCCCCAGACGTTCGGGCGTCCAGCCATATTGCGTGACCCGCAGATACAGGGCCCAGCCCGCCAAAGCGGCCGGCACCGGCAGCAGCAACGCCAGCGCGCGCGCAGCCAAAGTCAGGGCCGGGGATGGAACCTGATCGGTGGCGTCGCGGCCCAGGGCTGCCGTCGTCAGGGTCGCCATCGCAAGTGCCAGCGCCAGAAAGATCGACCCGGCCGAGTAGTTGCCGAACACCGCCTCGAACCCCTGAAACGGCAGGGCAATCAGAAACGCCCCAACCACGGCCAGAAGGACGGGAACCAAAAGCCGCAACAGGCCCAGGATCAGCCGCGACACCACCTCGCCGCCGATTTCCAGCATCACGGCAAGGCCCAGACCCAAGGCCAGCCCGGTGATCATCGGCGCCAGCGGTTCGATGCGCGAAATCGTGTCCAACAGGGCGAACCCCACCAGTCCCAGCACCAGATCGGACAGATAGATCACCGCCCAGGTCAGACCGGCACAGATCCAGGCCGCCGCGATGCGTTCAAACAGCGCCCAGCTTTCGATGAAGAGCGTCGGATAGTGCCGAAAGCCGCGCCCCATCCCCTGCGAGATCAAAAACGGCAGGCTGAGGTGAAAGATCACAACGACCAGCGCCACCGAAATCGGCTGGGTATCTGCGACATTGTCATAGCGAAAGGCGGCCAGCGTGATCAGCAGACCGACCCCGGCCCCCAACATCAGGGCGCGCGCCATGGCCTGCTTTTGCGCCAGCGGGCCCGACATCGCCAGATGGGCTGCAAGCCCCGCCGCAACGAAGGCCGCCAACATCAGCGCAACGCGGTCTGACACCATCCCGACGTCAAAGATCTTCCACAGCGCCCACAGGGCCAGCCCGCCAAAGGCGCCCACAGCCCCCAGCATGACGCGCATCGTGATCCCGCTTGGCATGTCGATCCCCTTTGGTTTTCAGCAAGGTAGGCAAGATTTGGCGGATTATGAACCGAATTGTCGGGCAAGGGACGAAATTGCGCGCAGAGGGGGGGCGTTTGACAGGACGATGACGAATGTTTTCGGACCATCGCCAATCGGGGAAGGTCTTTGGATGAAACATGCGTCCCCAGCCAGATCGGGCGGAACAGGAAAAGCATTGCTTTTCCCCGCCCGCAGCGACCCCGCGTCAACATAGCCGGTTCCACGAACACAAGCTGAGGCCAGCGCCTGACCTGGGGCGGGCGGAAAGCGCCTGCCCAGGGGCAGGTCAGGCGCTGACCGGGGCCTTTGGGCCCCGGCGGGATCGCGGATAGGGTGTCGCGTAGCCTCGGCGATGGCCTCGGCCAAAGAGGGCGCGGATAGAACAACGCCCGGCCTTCCAGCGCAGGTGGGTGTTGCGGGTCCGCCCTATCCTCCGCCCGTCAGAAATCTGTCGGCGCGCCGCCTTCCTGTTTGCGCCGGGCGACGAACTGGCGCAATTCTTCGCGGTGGTCGCCGTTCATCTCGGGGGGCTCGAACTCGGCAAGGATCTGCTTGTAGATCCGGTGGGCGCGTTCCGCCGTCCACAGCGACCCGTCGATCTGCCAGGCTTCGAAGTTGCGCCAATCCGACACGAAGGGCTGATAAAACGCCGTGGTATAGCGTTCCTGCGTATGCTGGCAGCCGAAATAATGCCCCGAAGGACCCACCTCGCGGATGGCGTCAAGGGCGATGTCGTCTTCGGTCGTGGCAAAGGTGGACGCTTCGAAATAGCGCTGGATCATCTGAAGGACCTCGCAATCCATGATGAACTTTTCGGGGCTGGCGATCAGCCCGCCCTCCAGCCAGCCCGCCGCGTGATAGACCATGTTGGTCTGCGACTGCACCGCCGACCACAGCGAATTCGAGGTTTCCCACATCGCCTGACCGTCCGGGATATTGGCCGCGCAAACCCCTGAAGCCCGCATCGGCAGCTTGTATTTGCGCACCAACTGCCCGGTCATCTGCGTCGCGCGCATGTATTCCGGCGTGCCGAAGGCCGGCGCGCCCGATTTCATGTCGACATACGAGGTGAAGGTGCCCAAGGCGATCGGACAGCCGGGCGAGATGTATTGCAACAGGGCGGCCGCCGCCAAGCCCTCGGCCAGCGACAGGGTCACGGCCCCCGCCATGGTGACAGGCGCCATGGCCCCGGCAAGGGTGAAGGGCGTGATCACCACCGGTTGTCGCCGACGCGCCAGCCGCATCGCCCCGTCCAGCATCGGGTAATCGTGTTTCAACGGCGAAACCGAGTTGATGTTGGTGTACATGCGCGGCTTGGCCTGAAACTCCTCTTCCGATAGCCCGCCCGCGATGCGCACCATCTCCATCACGTCTTCGACCCGCTCGGCCCCCAAGGAATAGGCGTGGCAGACCTTGTCGGTCAGGGTCAGCTTTTCATAGAGGCAGTCCAGATGGCGCACCGAGGCGTGAATGTCGATCGGCTCCACCGGATAGCCGCCCGCGATGTGGATGCAGTTGAAATACTGCGTCAGCTTCATGAATTCCTTGAAGGTTTCAAAATCACCCGAGCGTTTGCCGCGCTCCAGATCCCAGGCGTTGGGCGGCGACGAGACGTTGACGAACAGCATGTGTTTGCCGCCCATGATAACCTCGCGGTCCTGGTTGCGCGGCGTGACGGTGAACTGCTGCGGGGCCTGGGCGATCATTTCCAGCACGAAATCTTCGTCCATCCGCACATTGGTGCCCGTGACCTTGCACCCGGCCCTTTTCAGAATTTCCACCGCTTCGGGGTTCAGGAATTCGATGCCGATGTCGCGCAGGATCTTCATCGTTCCGCGATGGATGGCCTGCACGCCGTCTTCGTCCAGGGGTTCGGTCGGACGGTCGGGGTTGACCGGAATCCGCCAGGGCATCTGGGCTATCGCCGCG
Organism: Paracoccaceae bacterium; assembly: GCA_031371185.1. Taxonomy (GTDB): domain Bacteria; phylum Pseudomonadota; class Alphaproteobacteria; order Rhodobacterales; family Rhodobacteraceae; genus CAIYZT01. The sequence goes on from JANMJC010000447.1 coordinate 4,963, forward strand.
GCCCCGGCCCGGCTTCTGTTGCCCGAATGCCCGCCTGCGCGGCGTTTGCGGCCCTGATCTTCCATCGCGACGTTCCTTGTCAAACCGGGGGACTTCGCCCGCTGGTTATAAATGGACGAAAGCGAAGATCGGCGCGCGTCAGGTTAGCGACGGCAATGCGTCGTTTTTTGTCATTGTTGCCGCGTCACCCTGCGTTTTTCGTGGCAACCCAGGTGGCAAGGCCCGAAATATCGGGCAACACGACATCACAATGCGGGCGCAGCGCGGCCCGGTCCGCAATCCCGGTCAGAACCGCGACGCAGGCCATTCCGGCCTGCCGCCCGGCCTCCATGTCATGTACGGAATCGCCCACCATCGCAATCTGTGCCGGCTCAAGCCCGCAGGCCGCCGCAAAGGCCAGCAGTTGCCCGGGCGCCGGTTTGCCCCCCCACCCGGAATCGCAGCCCGCGACAAAATCGAACAGATCCAGCACGCCGCCCATCTCCAGATGCCGGCGCGCAGGGCCTTCGGTGTCATTGGTCGCAAGACCGATCTTGAGGCCCATGCCGCGCAGCCCCCCGATCACAAGCGGCAGATCCACCGCCGGAACCATGGGAGAGGCCAGCGCCAGTGCTTCAAGCTGGCGCGTCAGGGCGGGCAGGTCGGGATGATCCAGCGCAAGGGCAATGTCCTCGGCGATTTCAAAGGTGGTGTGGGCGATGACGATGCTGTCGGGGGCAAATTGTCCGGTGGCAAGGTCAAAACCCAGACGGGCGGCCAGCACCTGCGCCGGCGCCGGGGTATTGGTAAGCGCCCCGATCACCGACCGGGTCCAGGCGCCCCAACTGGCGTGAAAATCAAACAGGGTTCCATCTTTGTCAAAGATCACGGCGCGGATCATGCAGGCTCCAGTTTGGGCAAGGGGAAAGGGGGGCGCCCCTCAGGTCCAGTGGGGCAGATCGCCCCCGGGCAGATGGGCCCGCGCGCTGACGACCTGTTCGGGGCGAAGGCCAAGATGGCCCGCCAGCGCGATGACGCGGTCATCGGCCCCCAGCACAAAGTCCAGAACGGCACCCAGAAACTCGGGTCGTTTCAGGTCGACCACCAAAGATGCCGGACTTGCGCCGGTCTCGCCGAGAAACGGGTTAAGGGTCTCGGGGTCGCCGGCCAGCCAGGAAACTGCCTGCAAAGCCAGAGTTTCGGCAGATTCCCGCTGATTTGCGGCGGTTGTTCCAGTCTTTTCCACAGAAACCTCATGGTTTGCGCGCGCTGTCTTAGGGTCTTGGAAAGGAATTCTTAACGACTTCCCCACAAGAATGAACAGAACCAAAAGGTATCTGGTGTTCAACAATGATCGGCACGGTTCTCATAGTTGACGACGTTGCAACAAATCGCATCGTTCTCAAGGTCAAACTTGGGGCGGCAGGGTATCGCACCCTGACCGCGCCGGACGGGCCGACCTGCCTTGACATCGCCCGCCGCGAAAAGCCGGATCTGATCCTGCTGGACGCGGTGATGCCGGGGATGGACGGGATCGACGTGCTGCGCGCCCTGCGCCGCGATCCGGCAACGGCGCGGCTGTTGATCGTGATGTTTTCGGGGTTGAACGACGCCGAAACCCGTCTTGCGGCCTTGCGGGCCGGGGCGGATGATTTCCTGTCCAAACCGATCGACGACCAGACGCTGTTTGCCCGCTTGCGCAGCCTTGCCCGGGGCCAGGAGGCGGTGGCGGGGCTTGACACCGTGGCCGGCGGCAAGGACGGGTTGGGGCTGGCCGAGGGGGCCGCGCCGTTCGAGACGCAAGGTGCTGTCGCTATCGTCACGACGCGCCCCGAAACAGCGCTGCACTGGCGCAAGGCGCTGGCGCCCTTTTCGGCGGACCGTTTCATTCCGATGCTTCCCGACCATGTCTTTGATGACCGCCGCGACGGCGATACCCGCCCGGATGTCTATCTGATCGCCTCTGATCTGGGGGCGGCGGGGGGCGGGTTGAAACTGATGTCGTCCCTGCGCAGCCACACCGATACCCGCCACGCCTCGGTCTGCATCCTGAACGAAGACGGCGATCCGAAGCTTGCGCCGATGGCCTTTGACCTGGGGGCGAATGATCTGGTCGATGCCTCGGTGTCGCCGCAGGAAATTGCCCTGCGGTTGCACGGACTGATCCGCCGCAAGCGCGAGGGCGACCGGCTGCGCGCGTCGGTCAAGGATTCGCTGCGGCTGGCGGTGACCGATCCCTTGACCGGCCTGCCCAATCGACGCTTCGGGCTGGCGCAGCTTGGCCTGATTGCCGAACGCTCCATCGCCGAGGGGCGGGATTTCGCGCTGATGGTGCTGGATCTTGACCGTTTCAAGTCGGTCAATGACCGGTTCGGCCATGCGGCGGGCGACAAGGTTCTGGTCGAGGTGGCGCAAAGACTGGCCGACAACCTGCGCGAAAACGATCTGATCGCGCGGATCGGCGGCGAAGAGTTTCTGGTCTGCCTGCCTGACACCACCCTGGCCGAAAGCCAGCGGGTGGCCCTGCGCCTGTGTCAGGCCATCGAATCCGAGCCTGTCAGCATCGCCGCGCGACAGACCCTGCGGGTGACGATCTCGATCGGGCTGGCGTTAAGCCACGAGGCGGCTGCCGCCCATGCGGCCCTTCTGGTCGATGAAATCTTCGACCGCGCCGATCGTGCACTTTTGTCGGCCAAGGGCGCTGGCCGCAATCAGGTCACGCTCAGTCGCAGCGCCGCCTGAGGGCGCGTGTCAAGGGGCGCGCCCGACTTGGTGCGGCCCAGGCATTGGCGCCTGCAATCGGGGGCGCAGGGGCCCGGCCTGCGGCTTGGCCCCTTGTCCGGCAAGGCGCGCGCCACCGTCTTGCGGATCCGGCGCAGGGTCCGGCGATCCGGAAGACCCCTTCAGTCCGATCCCTGACCCCTGGGGGCGATCCGCTCTGCCAGGCGCGCGGCAAAGGCGATCCGGGCCTCGGGTGTCATGGCGACCAGGAAATCGCGCAGCACCCCCTGCGCCAGATCCAGATTGGCGGTCATGCGGTGGCTTTGGGCGGCCAGCGCCGCGTCCAGCGTCGCCGGGTCGAAGGGATCGGCGCGCAGGGCGGTCACCAGCCCCGCCAGATCCTGCGTCATCCGCATCCGCGCGTCGCGCATGTCCGGCGCCTTGGCGATCAGCGCATCGCGCAGGGCCCGGCGATCCGTGTCGCCCAGGGC
>JANMJC010000449.1:0-5197 GCA_031371185.1 Paracoccaceae bacterium
CAGGGGCCGCGTGATCCGCGGGCGCGGCACCTCGGACGACAAGGGTCAGTTGATGACCTTCATCGAGGCCTGCCGCGCCTGGAAGGCCGTCAACGGCACCCTGCCCGGCCGTCTGACGATCTTTCTCGAGGGCGAAGAGGAATCCGGCTCGCCCTCGCTGGTGCCCTTCCTGCGCGCCAACGCCGCCGAACTGTCGGCCGACATCGCGCTGATCTGCGACACCGGCCTGCACGAAGACGAAATTCCCGCGATCACCACCATGCTGCGCGGTCTGGTGGCCGAGGAATTCACCATCCACGCCGCCAACATGGACCTGCATTCGGGCATGTACGGCGGTCTTGCGATGAACCCGATCCGGGTGCTGGCGCGCATTCTGGCCAATCTGCACGACGACAGGGGCCGGGTGCGGGTTCCGAACTTTTACGACGGCGTCACCGAACTGCCCGAGGCGATCCGCGCCCAATGGCAATCCCTGTCCTTCGACCATGCCAAATTCCTCGGCGATGTCGGGCTTTCCGTCCCCTCGGGCGAGCAGGACCGCACGCCCCTGGAAATGGTCTGGTCGCGCCCGACCGCCGAGGTCAACGGCATCTGGGGCGGCTACACCGGCGACGGCTTCAAGACCGTTCTGCCCGCCATGGCCCATGCCAAGATCTCGTTCCGGCTGGTCGGCGATCAGGACCCGGCGGCAATCCGCGCCCAGTTCCGCAAATGGGTCACCGATCAGCTTCCCGCCGATTGCCGGGCCGAGTTTCACCTTGACGGCGGCGCCCCCGCCAGCGTCATGGCCATCGACAACCCCGCCTTCGAGGCTGCCCGCGCCGCCCTGACCGAGGAATGGGGCCGTCCGGCGGTCTATATCGGCGGGGGCGGCTCGATCCCGATCGCGGGGCTGTTCAAATCCGAACTGGGCATGGACGCCATGCTGATCGGCTTTGCCCGCGACGACGACCTGATCCACTCGCCCAACGAAAAGTACGATGTGGAATCGTTCCACAAGGGCATCCGGTCCTGGGCGCGCATTCTGGCCCGTCTGGCATGAGCCTGACGATCCACGATGCGACCGCGCGCGACGAGGCGGCGTTCCGCCGTCTTTGGGCGGGGTTTCAGGCGCATTACCAGATCACCCTGCCACCCGAGGTGACCGACGCCACCTGGGCCCGCATCCTGTCGCCCGACAGCCCGATGGCGCTGCGTCTGGCCTGGGGACCGGGGGCGGTGGTGGGCTTTGCGCTGTATCAGCACCACCCCTCTTCCTGGGTTCCGGGCGACGACTGCTATCTGGAAGACCTGTACGTCATGCCGGAATTGCGCGGCCAAGGCATCGGGCGCGCCCTGATCGAAGATCTCATGGCGCTGGCCCGGGCGCGGGGCTGGCACCGGATCTACTGGATGACCGATCAGGACAATGTCACCGCCCGAAGGCTCTACGACACCCAGGCCCCCCACGACAACCACATCCGCTATCGCGCCACCTTGTAGCAGGGCCCCAAAGGTTTCACTGAAAATCCTGCGCCCCGGCCTGCACCGCCACCCGGGGCGGCGGGCGACTTCGGACCCAGGTTTTCGGTCGGTTGCGACGGGCGGCCTGTCGTGGGGTACCTTCGTCTTCCCAAAGCAGCACTTGCGGGCAAAAGCCGCACCAACCGAAGGATCGGGCAGCTTTTCGTCAGGATATTCAGCGGGATATGGCAAGGCCCTGACATGCCGCCTCGGGTCTGGTCCCCGCACAGCGCTGCAAGTGTCTGGTTGGACAGGGCATAAAGTGGCGCGGTGGACGGGGCTCGAACCCGCGACCCCCGGCGTGACAGGCCGGTACTCTAACCAACTGAGCTACCACCGCGCATTCGCAATCCCAAGGCGTCAACCTTGGCGTGGGGGCGTATTACGCAAGGGGCCAAGCGCCGTCAAGCGGATAGCTGTCGAAAGTTCATCGCGCCGGGTCTTACGGCGGGGCGGGGATGAACTCGACGTTGTCCTGCGGCGGCAGTTGAAAGCGCCCGTGGGCCCAATCGCCCGCGCGCCAGGCCTCTTTGGCGGCCTCGATGCGCTCTTTCGACGAGGCGACGAAATTCCACCACAGATGGCGCGGCCCGTCCATCGTGGCCCCGCCCAGCACCATGATGCGCGCGCCCTGATCCCCCGCCTTCACCGAAATCCCGTCCCCGGGCCGAAAGATCAGCATCGAGCCTGCCGCATGGGCCTGCCCGCCCTGAGAGACCTCGCCCGACAGCACATAGACCCCGCGATCTTCCTGATCGTCGGGCAGGGGCAAGGCCGCGCCGGGGGCCAGTGTGGCATCGGCGTAGAAGGTTTCCTGCGGCAGGTCCAGATCGACCCGCGCCCCCCAGGCCGCCCCCAGGATCAGCCGCACCTGCTTGCCCTCGGCCGCGAGCAGCGGCAGGTCGGCCTGCGCGCGATTGGCAAAGGCCGCCGGGGCGTCTTCGTGGCTTTTGGGCAGGGCCAGCCAGGTCTGCAAGCCGAACAGGCTTTGCGGGGCTTGCCGGGCCGGCCCGTCCATGCGCTCGGAATGGGTGATGCCCAGGCCCGCCGTCATCAGATTGACCTCGCCCGGCGCGATCCAGGCATCGGTGCCAAGCGAGTCGCGGTGATGGATGCGGCCCTTCATCAGATAGGTCACGGTGGACAGCCCGATATGGGGATGGGGCCGTACATCGACCCCCTGCCCGGTCAGAAATTCGGCCGGGCCCATCTGGTCGAAAAAGATGAAGGGCCCGACCATTTGACGCGCAACCGACGGCAGGGCGCGGCGCACCTCGAAGCCGCCCAGATCGCGGGCGCGGGCCACCACCACGGTTTCGATGGCGTCCACCGCATCGCCGAACGGGATCGTGGGGTCAAGAAGGGGGGACCAGCTCAAATGCGCCTCCGGGGGTAAGGTCTGGCAAAGATGGGCCGTCTGGCGCGGTTTGCAACCAGCATTCCCGCACAGGGCCTGCGCATTGCCACATCAGACCGGGGGGGGATGGTGGGTCGTGACGGGCTCGAACCGCCGACATTCTCGGTGTAAACGAGACGCTCTACCAACTGAGCTAACAACCCTTGGTCCACCACAATGTCGCGCCGGTGGGCCTAAGCGCGGTTTACCCACGCCGGGGCGCGGTTGCAAGCGGGCTTTTGTGGTCGCGAGGAACCCGTTCGCGCCCGCCCGCGATCCGGCTGACCTGCCCTGCAAGGCAATCCTGCGACCCTGCAGTCGGGCCAGCGCGCGCGCCCCGGACCGGTCAGCGCCCGATCCGCCACGCCCGCAAACCTTCGGGCCCGGCCTTGTCCGGTCTGGCCACGGCGCAGAAAACGGCTGTCGGGAGGGGGTCCGCCCAGACCAAAACGCCCCCGCTTTCGCAGGGGCTGTTTGTCACATGGTGGGCGATAACGGATTTGAACCGCTGACATCTTCGATGTGAACGAAGCGCTCTACCGCTGAGCTAATCGCCCGTTGACGCGGCTTCTAGCCTTACTCGGAGGCCTCTGCAAGGGCTTCTTGGCCCTCTTTGCGGCGCGGACCGCCCGGGCCGCCCTTGCGCAGTTTCAGCACCATCGAAGTGGTGCCCTCGGGGTCATCGCCGCGCCGTGCCACGCGAACCTTGCCCAGTTCGGGCAGGTTCAGCGCATCGCCGCGCTCCAGCGCGGCGGCCAGTTCGGTCAGCGTCGCGGTCACGATGTCGCGCACTTCCTTGGCCTTCGCCCCGGAAGAGGCCACGACCTTTTCGACAAGGTCCTTCAGCCGCAGATGGCCGCCCGCCTCGCCGGTTGTGCCGGTCGCCGCATCGGTTTCCGTCGCCTCGGCCTCGATGGCGGGGGTGGTCTGTGCCTTGGCGGCCGCGGCCTTGGCCGAAGCGGTTTTCTTGGTCGGAGTGGTCGGCATTCTTTCTGCGCCCTTGCTGATCTGGGCCCCGGCCTGCGGGGGTTTGATGGGTTGTCGCGCGATATTATTCACGAAATGGAAACAAAGAAAGGATTCCATCGGGATTTCCGGCCAAACTGCGGACGCTGTGCCAACAATCTCTGGAAAATTGGCGGTTTCGCACCGCCTTGCCGATCCATCGGCAGGCCGCGACGCCGGTTCGCCGGGCATTCCGCTGCCACCGCGACGAACAGAAGTGCAAACCTCCCCAGCCAAGGGGCCGGAGAGTTGCCTGTCAAAAACCCGGTCTAATGCGGTTCAAGTCTTGCCGGAATCAGAATTCAAACCAAAACTGTTCGAATTCTGATACTTGATGTTTCAACGAAGACTTGAACCGCTCTAATGCGCCGTTTGCGCCGGGGGTTCGTCGTTGCGCCGCACCCGCGCCAGCGCTGCGGCCTCTTCCGCCGCCTCGTCCCATTCGATGGGCTCGGGTTGGCGGACCAGCGCCAGTTTCAGCACCTCGCGCACATGGGTCACCGGGATGATCTCCAGCCCCTGCTTCACATTGTCGGGGATCTCGATCAGGTCCTTGGCGTTTTCCTGCGGGATCAGCACGGTCTTGATGCCGCCGCGCAGGGCCGCCAGCAGCTTTTCCTTCAACCCCCCGATGGGAAGGGCATTGCCGCGCAGCGTGACCTCGCCGGTCATCGCGATGTCCTTGCGAACCGGAATCCCGGTGATTACCGAGACAATCGACGTCACCATCGCCAGACCGGCCGAGGGTCCGTCCTTGGGCGTCGCCCCTTCCGGCAGGTGCAGGTGAATGTCCATCGTCTCGAACTTCGGCGGTTTCACCCCCAGTTCGGGACTGATCGAGCGGACATAGCTTGCCGCCGCCTCGATGCTTTCCTTCATCACGTCGCCCAGCTTGCCCGTGGTCTTCATCCGACCCTTGCCGGGCAGCTTCAGCGCCTCGATCTGCAGCAACTCGCCGCCGACAGAGGTCCAGGCCAGACCGGTGACGACACCGACCTGATCCTCGGTTTCCGCCAGCCCGAACCGGTGCCGACGCACGCCGAGGTATTCCTCGACCTTCGCCTCGTCGACATCGACGCGCCGCGCCTTCTTCTTCAGGATCTCGGTCACCGCCTTGCGCGCGATCTTGGCAATCTCACGCTCCAGATTCCGCACCCCGGCTTCGCGGGTGTAATAGCGGATGACATGGGTCAATGCCGCGTCTGACAGCGTGAACTCGGTCTTCCTCAACCCGTTCGCGGCAATCTGCTTGTCCAGCAGATGCCCCTTGGCGATCTCGCGCTTTTCATCCTC